>JAGQQC010000720.1 GCA_020426395.1 Planctomycetaceae bacterium | reverse complement strand
CGTCGCGGAACGGAAACGCGAAAACGCGGTGGTCGTCGATGATGGACGGGATGATGTTTTTGCCGAAGTCGTGGTTGCTCTTGGGTTCAGTGGCGTCCCTACAAAGTTGTTCGAACAGGAACCGAGCGGTGAAGACGTAGATGCCCATCGATGCAAAGCAGTGTTCGTCGTCGCCAGGCATGGTCCTGGGGTTCGCCGGCTTTTCTTCGAAGCCGGTGATGCGATGTTGCTCGTCCACCTCGATTACGCCAAACTCACGAGCCGATTTGCGATCGACGCGCAGAGCACCGATCGTTAGATCGGCTTCCATTTCGCGATGGAACTCGAGCATTCTGCCGTAGTTCATTTTGTAAATGTGGTCGCCGGCCAGGATCAGCACGTATTCGGGCCGGTCCTTTTCGATAACAAAGATGTTCTGGTAGACCGCGTCGGCAGTCCCCTGATACCACTGTTCATCGATGCGCTGCTGCGGTGGCACCACGTCGAGAAACTCCCCCAACT
>JAGQQC010000071.1 GCA_020426395.1 Planctomycetaceae bacterium | reverse complement strand
TAAGTATACAGCAGACGATATAAATCGGATCTTCGATGAAATCGGCGCTCGGTATAATGCCTCGACCAGTGAAGAAGTCACTTTGTATTATGCAGCGATCCTGCCGGAGTACCTGCCGCAAGCATTCGAACTGTTGACGGCCCTCATCTATCCGTCACTCCGCCAGGACGATTTCGACATGGAAAAAAATGTCATCCTGGAAGAGATCGGTATGTACGAGGATCAACCCTCGTTCAAAGCCTACGAACTCGTTATGCAACAACATTTCGCAGGCCATCCCCTGGGCCAAAGCATTCTCGGTTCTCCCGAATCGATCTCGGCTCTGACATCAACGCAGATGCGAGATTATCACGCGGAACATTACAAAGCGGGAAATATTGTGCTCGCCGTAGCCGGGAATATTCACTGGGATGAAATTCTGAAACTGGCCGAACAACATTGCAGTAGTTGGCCTGCGGGTGTCTCCCCGCGTGACACCCGAGAAGCGGAACCGAATCCCGGTACAAAAATGATCTCTAAATCGGAAAGCCTGCAACAGCATATCATGCAATTGGGAAAAGGCCCTTCCGCGGCGGATGACTTGCGCTATGCGGCAGACATCCTGGCGGTGGTGGTTGGCGATGATGGGGGAAGCAGGCTGTATTGGGAACTGGTCGATCCTGGTCATGCGGAAGTCGCCGAACTTGGATACAACGAATACGCGGGAAGCGGTACCTGGCTTACTTATCTCAGTTGTCGGCCTGAGCAAATCCAGGAGAACCTTTCTCGAATCGCCAACATTTATGATGATCTCAACCAAAACGGGATCACCACGGACGAACTCGAACAGGCGAAAAATAAAGTTCTCTCCCGGATTGTGCTGCGGTCAGAACGCCCGATGGGACGGCTGTCGTCCTTAGGAAACAACTGGGTCTATCGCCAGGAATACCATTCTGTGGAACATGACCTGGACCTCGTGAAAAATATGACCTGCGACAAAATACGAGAGTTACTTGCCAAATACCCTTTAACTCAGCAGTCCACCATCGGGATCGGCCCGCTCGCCGAACTTCCGACAAGTTAAGCGAACCCGTCCCTCCCGAACAGAATCCTATTAATAGAAACGGACGGAATCCTCTTCGCTTTTCGTATAGAAAGCAGTACGTTGAAAATCGCTTTGGCCCAACTCAACCCCATCGTGGGGGACATCCACGGGAACAGTCAACTCGTCCTTGAAGCGGCAAAAGAGGCGTCTCGACAGGGAGCCGAACTGCTGATCTGCTCCGAATTGATTTTGAGTGGTTATCCACCGAAAGATTTGTTGCTGCGGGAAGGATTCGTCAAAGCGTGTGATGACAAGATCGCGGAGATCGCCACACAATTGCCGTCCGAGCTTGGCGTGCTCCTCGGTCATCCCAGTTCGACTGGCCTGCCACGAAAGCGATTTGCGAACGCAGCCAGCCTACTTTATGCAGGTAAAGTACAAGCCACGACACATAAAACGCTCCTGCCCAATTACGATGTCTTCGATGAGCATCGCTATTTCCGCGCCGCCAAAAGTGTGGAACCAATCCCGTTCAAAGGCCGTAAACTGGGTGTGCATATCTGCGAAGATGCCTGGTGGGGAACGGAATCGACTTATTACCACGAAGAACCACAACGATACCCGGATCCAATTCAGCAGCTTGTTGACCAGGGAGCAGAAATTCTGATCAACCTTTCTGCCAGCCCCTTCGAGAAACAGAAACCCAACATGCGCGAGGAACTGGTCCGCAAGCATGTGACCAAACATAATCTCCCGTTTCTGTTTGTGAATCAGGTCGGCGGAAATGACGACCTCGTCTTCGACGGTCGCAGCTTCGCCATGAATCGGCAAGGGCAAACAGTGATTGCGATGTGCCCGTTCGAAAGCTGTACGGAATACATCGATCTGGAAAACCTGCCACAAACATCGGTCAAACTGAACAGAGCATACGAACAGGAACTACTCGACGCACTCGTAATTGGATTACGAGATTACATGCAAAAATCAGGATTCACCGATTGCGTGTTAGGGCTGTCAGGCGGGATTGATAGTGCACTCGCAGCTTACATTGCGGCCGAGGCATTGGGACCAAAACATGTGCATGGTCTATTAATGCCGAGCCGGTACAGCAGCGATCATTCTGTGAAAGATGCGCTGCAACTTGCCGAAGCACTCGGAATTGACCACGAAACGATTCCCATCGACGATGTTCACAAAGCATACGAAGGATTACCCATTATCGCCGATGATCTCGCAGGTGAGGCGGGGGGCCTGGCCGATCAGAACCTGCAAGCAAGAATCCGCGGGGCAATTGTGATGCTTCGCAGCAATCGATACGGGTGGATTGCTTTGGCGACGGGCAACAAAAGCGAACTTGCCATTGGTTACTGCACCATCTACGGAGATATGGCGGGAGGTTTCGCCGTTTTATGCGATCTGTTCAAACAAGATGTCTACGCCCTCAGCCGATACATCAACGAAGTTTGCGAACAACGGGAAGTGATTCCGAATAATATTATCACCAAGGCCCCCAGCGCGGAACTTGCTCCGGATCAGTTCGATCAGGATACGTTGCCTCCCTACCCTGTTCTGGATGCCATCCTGACTGGACTCATTGAGCAAGAAAAATCGTATTCTGCATTATGTTCCGAGTTTCCTCCAGAAACAGTTCAATGGGTCATCAATCGCCTTGATCGAAACGAGTTCAAACGTCGTCAAATGCCTCCGGGAATTAAACTATCCCAACGTGCCTTTGGTTCCGGACGTCGCATGCCGATTGTCGCCCGCTATCCGCAAACATAATCGCCGGCAACATTACCAATCGGACTTCGGTTTTTCGTCGACCAATTTTTGCATTTCTTCTGTCAACTTCTCCATGAAGGAGACCCGGCTACCCGTCCAGCGAAAGGTTGGCCCGATAAAGATGTCGCAAAAGAAGGGGACAAGGAGAGCTTCTCCCCGGGGGAGAGCTTTTCCGAGCCCGTGCATGAAAACAGGGACAATATCGACTTCGGTATGATGCTGGGCGATCCGGGCGATACCCGTTTTGAACTGATCGAGATGCTCCGGATCCCCCCGGGAACCTTCCGGGAAGAGAATAAGAATCTGGTCCTTGGCAAGCGCATCATCAATGGGCTGTAACGGATTCTCTTGCGTTTTGCTGATGACCCGATTGATCGGAATAATGCCCAGCACCTTGGTGGAAAACCAGGCGAGGTATTTATTCTTAAGAAAATAGTCGGCGGCAGCCACAGGATGAACCTTATTCATCTGGCGTGTGCTGAAAAGGGTCATCAACACGAGAGCATCCAGATGGCTATTATGATTCGCGACAATAATCGCCGGTCCAGACTTCGGCAACAGTTCCCGTCGGCGCACGTTCAGTCCCAACACGATCAAGACGATCGGTCGCACTACGATCCAGAAAAAAAGAGCGCGTAGAAACGGGTTCATTGAAACTGTGGTCCCGTTAGAAATAAAGGTTGTGATACAGATAATAGACGTAATGGAAAAATAGCGGCGCTGTGAATGTCAAACTATCGACTCGGTCCATCACTCCCCCGTGACCGGGTAACATCGAACTCGTATCCTTGACTCCGAGATCTCGTTTCAGAGCCGAAATACTGAGATCACCGAAAAAACCACCTACTCCGATGATTAACCCGGCTCCCAAGGCATATTTCCAGTGAAGTATGGTTAACCAGGGACCAATCAGGCTGGCAAGGAGTGCTGTTGTGACCACACCTCCCAGAAAACCGGCAACCGTTTTCCCCGGACTGACATGCGGAGCGATCTTGCGATGACCAAGTGTCTTTCCCCAAACGTATTGAGCCACATCATTCATCTGTGTCAGAGCGACGAGAAAAATCAACAAACCGGGACCGGGCGAAATTACTCCCGTCGCAAAACGTGCCTCGGGTAAATCAATGACTTGCGGGTTCCACTTCAGATTCATGAGTGCCGCAATATGCGACAAGCTGAAAACGGTCGTCATTAATCCCCAATGCACCATTCCAACGGAGTGTAAAAACCGCTCCGTGACTCCAGTCATTATCATCCGTGACGGGATGAGCATAAACATGTAAACGGGTATGAAGACAATAAACATGCCATACCAGTTGGAATAGACCCAGTAGTACTGAATGGGTATTGCCAGATACGCCCAGAAGAGGACGCGCCGATCCGCTCGCCGGGCTGGAATCAACGAGAAATATTCCTTCATCCCCAGGAAACTGACAAAGGCAAAATAGAGCAGGACGGCTGTCTTACCGAGGAGAAATGCACCGCCGAAACTGAGGATAATGATCCACCAGGTTTTCATCCGCTGCACTAATTCGGTGCGAT
Source organism: Planctomycetaceae bacterium (assembly GCA_020426395.1). Lineage (GTDB taxonomy): Bacteria > Planctomycetota > Planctomycetia > Planctomycetales > Planctomycetaceae > Polystyrenella. The sequence continues at coordinate 9,852 of JAGQQC010000071.1, read as the reverse complement.
CTTTTTCTGGCTGAAGCCGACACAAGACGAAAACGATAATCGAAGCCACAATCAGTAACCCCAGAATTGCTTCCAGAGCCCAGCGAACTTCATTCGTGAGATGTCCCATGCTTATGAACTTATCAAGTAAAGATTGAAATGAAGATTGAGTACTTACTCAGTCTCGCCCGATTCATCCGGTTGATTTCGATCCGATTGATTCACTTCCTGGAGTGCTTTGCGAGATCGGTTCAATACCGTCAACGTCAGTAACAGAATCATGGCCCAAAGGACATATCCAATCCAGGGAGCCGGTTCGATCCCGATTCCAATCAATAGGGCCAATAACCCAAATAGAAATGCACGATCACTTTTTCCGAGTGGTCCTTCATAGTGCCGAGTGGTACCAAGCTGGACGCCAATCACCCCTGTCATTTCACTAATGACTGCGAGGAGCACTACCACCGTTACCAGCGGAGCAGGGACACCTTCAATCAAAGCAAAGGGGAGATATAATCCGGCATCGGCAATGACATCTCCCAGTTCATTCAGTACCAGGCCGAGATTCGATTTCATGTTGTGCTCACGAGCCAACATGCCGTCAATTGCGTTGAGTGCCATGCGGAAGAACAGGAAGGGAGGTAATATCAGCAGCAATCCTGTTTGAGTAGGATTGAGGGCGATCACAGCTCCAACAAGCAGCGAAAGAAAGACGGCCAGCAACGTAACTTGGTTTGCCGTGTAACCTCCCGCTGCAAGTTTGTTCGCGATGGGGCGCAACAAACCTTGAAAGCGAGGTTTCAAATCGTAGATACTGGCCATGCTGCCCTCAATGCAGAATAGATAGAAGCAACTGATCAATAGGCTCGGCGATGCCGAAAGTAAACAAAGAGATTGTTCTCCAGTCTAACCTCAGCCTGCTAAAAAAGTCTAACATCCAGCACAAACTGGCTGCCTTAAATGGGCATCTTGCTAAAAGATTAAAATTGCCCAGCCAGTTTCTCGACGATGATTTTGCCAATGTTCAGAGAAGAGGTTGCCGCTGGTGAGGGGGCATTGCCGACGAGAACCATTCGTTCGGATTCGTTGATGATAAAATCGTCAATCAGTTTTCCGTCCGGAGAAAGAGCCTGGGCGCGAACGCCGGCTGGGACGGAGACGAGATGTTCGCCCCGTATTTCGGGGATTAAATGTTGCAACGCTTTCACGAAAGCCGTTTTGGAGAAGGACCGCCACATCTCACCGAAACCAGCTTGCCAATTTTCCGCCGCCAGTTTCCAGAAACCGTTATAACTCAACGACTCGAACAGGTCGCGGAAATTAATATCCGATTTCCGATATCCTTCCCGGGCAAAAGCGAGCACCGCATTCGGTCCACATTCAACACCCCCGTGAATCATGCGAGTGAAGTGCACTCCCAGAAATGGAAACTTGGGATCGGGAACGGGATAGATCAGTGATTTGCAAAGGTGGTGCGCTTCGGGTTTGAGCTCGTAATATTCACCACGGAAAGGAACGATACGGGCATTGAATTGTTCCTTCGCCAGTTGGGCTACCCGATCGCTTTGTAATCCCGCGCAGGTAACGACGAACTTACTCTCGACGATTCCCGCTTCGCTTTCCACCACGATATGATCTGAATGCCGGCGGAAGTTCACGACTTCCGCATTCGTCCAGATTTCGCCCTCCGCTTCGCGGACACGTTCTGCCATCCGTTCGGCAACCTGGACATAATCGACGATGCCCGTTTCAGGAACATGAATCGCTTTCACCCCAGCGGCATGCGGTTCCAGCTCGTGTAACCGCGACTGATCAATCATTTCACAGTTCACACCGTTGATCTGTCCCCGCTCATAAATTTTTTCGAGGGACGGTAATTCTGAATCATTAACGGCAACGATGACCTTACCGCAGATGTCGTAGCTGATTTCTTCACGACGACAGAATTCTTCCATCGCCAGTTTTCCCGCGCGGCAGTTGTTGGCTCGAAGTGTGCCGGGCCGATAATAGATGCCTGAATGGAGTACCCCGGAATTATGTCCCGTCTGATGCTGGGCTACACGGGATTCTTTTTCCAGTACGAAAACTTTCTTTTCAGGATACTCGCGCGTCAGTTGATACGCTGTCGCCAGGCCAACAATCCCTCCTCCGACAACGGTGATATCTGCTTGGTGGAGCGTCATCGTCTGTTCAATCTGGAAGGGAAAGGAGGCGGGAGAGTGAGAAGAGGGAAATGACCAATCACTTCAACTTTGATGTGAAGTGGATTCGATGTCAGCCTTACTCGTCTTCATCGGTTTCAGACAGACCACGACATTCAGGAGAAGGATTCGTACAAGCTTCACAAATCGATTTGCCATTTTTGTCGGTCAGGTTGGCCAAACCACCGCAGGAGCCTTTAATACTCCGATTGCTGAGAAGCACCCCGATGCTCATCGCAACCACGGCGATTAGAAAAATAGCGACGGTAATTCCTAAGAGCACAAAGTAATTCATGACAGTTTTGAACCCGAAAATCGATCTGAAAATGGTGATTTATGGTTTAGCCCCATTATACGTCGTCGTGAGGGGGACCACTATAACCCCCTCTGCGAAAAATGCTCCGCTGCTGGAGAAAACCTGTGCGCGTTCCCTCTTAATCTACTTTCACGTCATGTTCCCGGAGGTATTTTTCGAATCGCGGAGAGGCCCACTCAATTTGGGACCCCTCTTCCGAAGTCCGGAAGACAAGAAAGATGGCCAGATCCCGTTCTTCGCCCATTCGCTGCGCTTCCTCCGGCCCCATTACCATCAAGCCAGTCGCCAGGGCATCGGCTTGCATACAGTCTTGGGCTAACACCGAAGCAGAAAGCAGATGGTGAGTTACGGGCTTTTCTGTGCGGGGATCGATCGTGTGAGAATAGCGGTTCCCCGAGGCATCCTCATAGAAATTTCGATAATTCCCAGAAGTCGCCAGGGCCATATTCTCCAGAGGAAGAGCCTTAAGCACAGAAGGAGCAGCATCTGCAGTTGAGGTGGGCTGTTCGATCGCCACACTCCAGAGTTCGCCATTCGCTTTTTTGCCCCGAGAGCTCATTTCCCCCCCAATATTGACGAGGTAATTGTGAATCCCGGTCTGTTCCAGAACGGCCCCTACCTGATCTACGGCGAATCCTTTGGCGATGGCAGACAGATTCAGGAAAACTTGTGGATGACTTTTCTTGAGCGCCGGCTGGATCTTACGAGTTGTCACCAATTGCCAACCGATCCGATCTTTAATCGCGGCGAGTTCTTCATCCGTCGGTACATGAAAGTCTTCTTTGGGAACGCCGAAGTTCCATAATTCCACCAACGGACCGACGGTGACGTCAAATCTCCCTTCGGTTACCCAACTCATTTTTATCGCATGGCCTACCACTTTTGAAACATCCGGGTCCACCGGATACCAGTCGGTGCTCGTCGAATTGTTGAACTGCATCAACTGGGAATCGGGTTTCCAGGTCGACATCAGATCATTGATCCGGTTCAACTCGGTTTCGATTTTTTGCTGTACCGATTTTTCCGACTCGCCTTCCGGCAGCTTATCAAACCGAACATCATAAAATGTCCCCATCGTTTTGCCGGAAATCCTCACCGGTGTGGAAGAACTTTTACTCCCACAACCGGCCAGCAGAGCGCAGAAAAAGACCATCAGGAGAAGGGGTCCCGGCCAGTTAATCCTGTGCGTTGTGGACAGCCGTCTCATGATGGTCTCTAGTTTATCTCGTGGAACTTCGTTTCGGTCTGGGTTAACCGCCGAAGTCGTCGAAGCGGACGTTTTCGGGTTCGACACCGAGGTCATCCAGCATTTTTCGAACAGCGGTCAACATCATCGGAGGTCCACAGATGTAGTATTCGATGTCTTCTGGAGCGGGGTGTTCCTTCAGATAGTTTTCGAGCAGCACCTGGTGGATGAATCCGGTGTAACCGGTCCAATTGTCCTCGGGCATGGGCTCAGAGAGAGCAATGTGAAATTTGAAGTTGTCGAATTCTTTTTCGATTTCATCAAACTCATCCTGATAGAACATTTCCCGCATGCTACGTGCCCCGTACCAGTACGAGACTTTGCGGTCCGTTTTCCGATTCTTGAAGAGCTCAAAGATATGCGACCGGAGTGGAGCCATACCCGCTCCCCCACCGATGTAAACCATTTCAGCGTCGGATTCGTTGATGAAGAATTCTCCATACGGTCCGCTGATGGTGACTTTGTCGCCCGGTTTACAGTTAAAGATGTAAGAGGAAACCTTTCCGGGAGGAATGCCTTCGGGAGCCCGTGGTGGTGGAGTCGCCACGCGGACGTTCAGCATGATGATCCCTTTTTCCCCGGGATAGTTCGCCATCGAATAAGCACGAATGGTTTCTTCCTGGACTTTGGACTCGTAACGCCAAACGTTGAACTTGTCCCAGTCTTCGTGATATTCCTGTTCGATGTCGAAGTCTTTGTATTTCAGTTCGTGCGGAGGGACTTCGATCTGAATATATCCCCCTGCCTTGAAGTTAACATCTTCGCCCGGCGGAAGTCCCAGTTTGAATTCTTTGATGAAGGTGGCGACGTTATTGTTGGAGATAACTTCGCATTGCCATTTCTTGGTTTCGAAGACTTCGGGAGGAACTTCGATTTTCATGTCCTGCTTGACGGCGACCTGACAGGAGAGCCGACAACCTTCGCGGGCTTCCCGGTTGGAGATGTGAGTCCGCTCAGTAGGAAGGATATCGCCTCCCCCTTCAAGAACTTTCACTTCACACTGGGCACAAGTTCCACCACCTCCACAGGCAGAGGAAACGAAAATCCCCTCACCAGCGAGTGCACCAAGCAGCTTGCCCCCCGCGGGAACGGTGATTTTTTTCTGTTCGTTAATCAGGATGGTGACATCACCACTGGAGACGAGTCGAGAACGCGCCACCAGAATTAACGCCACGAGAGCCCCGACAATGATCAGGAAGAAAATAACGCCAAGTACAATTGTTTCCATTTCAATCAACTCGCTGAGCAGAGTTTGAAGATTTGCTTTGATTCGAAGCGAAGCTTTTGGATTAGAGGCTGATGCCAGAGAAGGACATAAATGCCATCGCCATTAATCCCACTGTAATAAAGGTGATGCCCAAACCACGTAACCCGGGAGGAACATCGGAGTATTTCATTTTTTCACGGATACCAGCCAAGGCCATAATAGCCAGAGCCCAACCGAGGCCGGAACCAAATCCGTAGACGACGCTTTCCTCAAAATTGTAGTCTCGTTCAACCATGAACAACGATCCACCCAGGATCGCGCAGTTCACTGTGATCAAGGGAAGGAAAATTCCGAGGGCGTTATAAAGTGGTGGGAAGAAACGGTCGAGGGTCATCTCCAGGATTTGAACCATCGCGGCAATCACCCCGATGTAACTGATCAAACCCAGGAAAGAAAGATCGACATCGCTGTAGCCTTCTCCCATCCAGGCGAGAGCACCCGGTTTCAGGATGAACTGAAACAGCAAATTGTTCGCCGGTACCGTGATCGCCTGAATTACGAGAACCGCAATACCGAGACCAATCGCCGTTTTGACGTTTTTCGAAACCGCGAGGAAGGTACACATCCCGAGGAAGAAGGCAAGTGCCAAGTTCTCGATGAAGACCGATTTAATGAATAAGCTGAGTAATTCCTGCATGTTTCTGCTACTCCTCAACCTGTTCCGGTTTGATAGTACGAATGGCCCAGATTAGAAGTCCGATGATAAAGAAGGCACTGGGAGGTAATAACAACAAACCGTTGGGTACGTACCAGCCTTCGTTATTGACCGATTTCATAATTTCAAAGTTATAAAGTTTTCCGGAACCGAATAACTCGCGAATGACAGCCACACAAATAAGGATGAAGCTGTAACCGAGGCCGTTTCCGATACCATCGAGGAAACTCATCTGCGGTCCGTTTTTCATCGCGTACCCTTCCGCACGCCCCATTACGATGCAGTTCGTGATGATCAAACCGACGAAGACGGAGAGAGTTTTACTCACACCGGGTAGATAAGCTTTCATGATCTGATCGACGACAATCACGAGCGAGGCGATGATCGTCATCTGCACGATAATACGAATGCTGTTCGGAATCCGGTTTCGAATTAAACTGACTGCGGCACTGGAACAGGCGGTCACGGCAGTCACCGATAACGCCATTACCACAGTCGTTTCCAGTTTGACAGTCACCGCGAGTGCAGAGCAGATTCCGAGAATCTGTAAGGCAATCGGATTATTGTTTAGAACAGGATCCAGCAGAACACTTTTAGCGGACTTCTCAGCCATTAGTTCCCTCCTGCGGATTTTACTTTTTCGATGTATGGGCCAAAGCCATTTTCACCGAGCCAATATTTAATCATGTTATCAACACCTTTGGTGGTGATGGTCGCTCCAGAGAGTCCATCGACCTGGTATTGGGCAGTATCACTCGTCGGGTCAACCGAGCCTTTGATAACGTTCAGCACGACAGCGCCTTCCGCATTCAAAGCGGTCTTTCCATTCCATTTGGCTTTCCAGAGATCGTTGTCAACTTCGCCACCCAAGCCAGGCGTTTCCGCATGCTCGTAGTAGGTGATCCCATTAACCGTTTGCAGATCCTTGTCCAGAGAGAGGAACCCTCTCAATGTGGACCACAGCCCGTAACCTCGAATGGGAAAGACATATTGCGAAACGAAGCCATCGTCCCCTTTAACTTGATAGACAAAGGCATATTTTTCACGGCGTTTAATACTGGCAATGTCTTCGGACTTGGAGAGGACCTCACTGAGAGCAGGATCCTTGGCCGCTTGTTTCGGTTCGTAACTGTCGATACTGAAATCGACGTCCCCGTCTGCGACATATTCACCGGTATCCAGGTTGATGAGGTGTTTTTCGACTCCCGCCTGAAAAACCTCTTCAACGGTACCGCTGCCTGATGTCGGCTTGTTCGCTTTGGTGTCCCATAATCCCGCAGCCGCCAGGATGTTTCGCTGGAACTCGATACGCTGGTTTTTCTCCTGAGTGGGTCGCAATTTAACGGCGACACCGGAGACAACCACCGAGCAGACCAGACAGACCAGACCGGCGACGACGATTACATTCTGGACCGAATCACGCTGCATTTCGGGCCAACCTTCTTTTAATGTTAGCTTGAATGACAAAGTAATCGATCAACGGAGCGAACACGTTCCCGAAGAGAATGGCAAGCATAATCCCTTCAGGAAAGGCCGGGTTGATCACACGAATTAAGATGGTCATGGCTCCGATCAGGAAACCGTAAAACCATTTTCCACGTTCAGTCATTGAGGCAGATACCGGATCGGTTGCCATGAAAACTGTTCCGAACGCAAATCCACCGACGGCCAAGTGCCAGATCGGATTCATATCAAACATCCGGTTACTTTCACTTCCAATCAGGAATAGAGCTGAAGAAAGCGCCAACGCTCCGAGTACCACCGAGAGCATGATTCTCCAGGAACCGATACCCGTGAGGATCAGAATGATGGCCCCAATCAGACAGGCCAACGTTGAAGTTTCCCCCATCGATCCCTGGATTGTTCCCAGGAACGCATCTCCGAAGGTGATACCGGATTCGTAAATCGCATCCATTCCCCCGGAAGCTCCTGCCCCCAATGGAGTCGCTCCACTAAAACCATCGACAGGAGCCGTCCAGACTTTTTCACCTGAAATTTGAGCCGGATAAGCGAAGTAGAGAAATGCCCGAGCGGTTAACGCCGGGTTCAGGAAGTTTCGACCTGTTCCTCCGAAGATTTCTTTGCCGATGACCACCCCGAAACTGATTCCCAAAGCGACTTGCCACCAGGGAATCGTGGGAGGAAGCGTCAATGGAAATAACATCCCGGTGACGAGGAACCCTTCATTGATTTCATGTCCGCGAACCATCGCAAAGAGCCCTTCCCAGGCTCCCCCGACTGCCATCGTCACGATGTAAACCGGAAGAAAATAGAGGGCTCCGTGTACCATGCAATCGAACCAGTTACCGGCATCCACACCACAACCCAACATATTCAGGACTGTGCCGCGCCAAGTATCGGGAACTTCATCAATGTGCAAGTTCGTTTGATAACCTGTGTTATAAAGCGCCATGTAGATACAAGGGAGCAGCGCAACAATCACCATCGACATCATGCGTTTGAGGTCAATGGCATCGCGTACATGGGAATTGGTCTTGGCCACTTCCCCTGGAGTGAAGAGAAAAGTATCTCCCGCTTCATACAAGGGATACAGTTTTTCCCACTTGCCCCCATGCTCAAAGTTGGGCGCCAGTTTGTCTAACAGGTTTCGCAAAGCTTTCATATGTGTTTCGCTTTGAAATCGTATTTCGACAGATCAATATAATGGAATGATTCAGATCCAAACAAACCGCGATGATGCTATCCGGTAAAACAGGACATTAACCGTCCTTTTCGATCTGCGTGAGACAGGATCGTAACATCGGGCCGTATTCGTATTTTCCAGGACAGACAAACGTGCAGAGTGCCAGATCTTCTTCGTCCAGTTCCATGCACCCAAGTGCTTTTGCGTCCTCGGTATCACCAACAATGATGGCTCTTAGTAACTGAGTTGGCAGAATGTCGAGCGGCATGACTTTTTCATAGGAACCAATCGGCACCATCGCTCGCTTGCTACCATGTGTGGCTGTGGTGAAGGGCAAACTGCTATCCATCATTCGCAAAGCAGAAGCAAACGCGCGAGTGACGGAGAACTTGGAAAGTCCGGGACTTTGCCAGCCCAGAAATTCCCGTTCGTTCCCTTCCGGCAAGACCGAAACCTGATTATGGAATCGTCCGAGATAATCAAACGGTCCTTCTGCTGTGCGACCACCAAAAACAGAACCAGAGATGATTCGGTTTTTGCGCCCTTCGGTTATTTCCAGTTGATCCCGCACAACATCGCTCAAGTTGGCTCCGACATGCGTCCGGATTAACCGAGGATTTTTCACAGAAGGGCCTGCCAGAGCAATCACTCGCTCGGTCGAAAGAACCCCTTCGGTAAACAAGCGTCCGATGGCGATAACGTTTTGATAGTCAACGTGCCAGACAACTCGCTCTTCACTGGCCGGATCAAGAAAATGAATATGGGTTCCCGGCAGTCCCGCAGGATGAGGACCGGCGAATTCATGCTCTTCCACCATGCTTAAATCAGCACCGGGAAGTGAACCTCCCTTACCTCGGCAGAGGAAAACTTTGCGATCGGTTAATCGGCAAAGAACTTTCAATCCCTGCAGAAACGCCAGCTCATTCTGCTTAATAATGAGTTCAGGATCGGGAGCGAGTGGATGTGTATCAATGGCTGTAACGAAGATAGATCGGGGTTTGGAATCGATCGCGGGAACCCGGCTGTAAGGACGGGTACGAAAGACCGTCCACATCCCGGATTTCACCAACAGATCACGAACCTGATCTGCCCCGAGTGAGAGGATGTCCGAATCAGCATAAGATTCAAAGTGAACGGCATCATCACCTGATTTCTCGATGACGATTGACTGGAAAACCCGTTTGGCTCCCCGATTGATCTCGACCACTTTACCCGCAGCGGGAGCAGTATAGCAGACCCCCTCTGTTTTTTTATCGGTAAAGAGCACATCACCCTTTTTGACGATGTCTCCTTCGGACACAACCATCGTGGGTTTCATGCCGTAGTAATCGTTTGCGACCAATGCCACTTTGGAAACAGGGGCACCTTCTTCGATTTCCTGTTTGGGTTCGCCTTGAATCGGCAGGCGAAGCCCTTTCGAAATTGTAATCATCTCGATTGCGATCCTTGAGCTATCTGCAAGAACGCGAGTATGGATAAAGAACCAGTTGACTGATTAAAGAGCCAGTAGGCTGGTTCCGGAAAGACCTGGACCAGATGACTTT
>JAGQQC010000719.1 GCA_020426395.1 Planctomycetaceae bacterium | reverse complement strand
GCATTATCCTTGAATACGCTCACGCACCAGTCAGACTCCCCCAGCGACTGCCGAATCTGTTGTGTGGCAGCGAACACGGTTTCTTTCAGCATGTTCTCGAAATGTCGCTCACCGTTTTCGTCCCGATAGGCGATCCGTCCCGCCAGTGTTTTGTGTGAGCAATGCTCGCTCCACGTCTGCGCAATGGTCTCAAGTTCGATATCCGTCGGATCTCGTTCCAGATCCACAAAATACTGCTGGATCGTCTGCATCTCGACCAGACTCAGATACAACTGCCCCGTCTTGCTGTAAGCGGCGAGTTGCTCATCGGTCATGCCTCTGAGCGGAACATGATGCAGTTCGAAACGATATTCGCGTCCCAGCGACAAACTGTTCAGCTGCAACGGTCCCGAGAGGACATGTTCAATGGACTCATTCGCGAGAACCCGCGTGGCGAGCCGTTCAACCTCTTGTGGATCCGCATCGGCATTGATCCAGTATTTGCGACACGTTGCGACACCGGTCAC
>JAGQQC010000718.1 GCA_020426395.1 Planctomycetaceae bacterium | reverse complement strand
AGTCGGCTTTCAATCAAAACGAAGGCTTGCTGAAATGGTGAAGCGAAGAGTTTACGATAACGAAAAGCATATCCACTTCGTCACTTTTTCGTGTTACCAACGGCGGCATTGTCCTGGTTCGTTGGCCTCCTGGATTGGAAACTGTTGATGACTTTGCCATCAATTGAATATCGATAGCGAACGGTAGAGCATCTTGTGCTTACAGCACCCAACCGTCCCGGTTGGGCCACCCTGCGAACATGCCTTACTCGCCTACAGATTGACCTCGTGATTCCAAGATCTCTCGTGCCAGTCCATGCGACTTCAAAAGTTGACTGGAATTGGATTGATTCTCAAACTTGAAGGGGACTGTTCTCAACACACCAATGAGCGTTTCGTTCGACAGTTGGCCCTTAAGAGATTCGATTCCGTTGGCAAGAATACGGGCGTACGCCTTAGCAGATTTCAACGCGTCTGGCTTATATGAATAGTGGTATCCTTTGTGCGCCACCTCAATATTTGCGCAAGTTCGATAAA
>JAGQQC010000717.1 GCA_020426395.1 Planctomycetaceae bacterium | reverse complement strand
CCTCCAACCGCCCGATGATCGTCCGGTTTTCCCCTTCCAGCGACACCAGATCGAGAACCCGCGCCGCCTGATCCGCAGTCGTGCCCGCTTTCTCCATCAGTTCCGCCGTGACTCCATCGGGACCGATTTTCCGCAGCTTGTCCAGCGCCCGCAGCACGTTCGTCGTTTGTTCCGCCAGATCCAGTTTCTCCAGCAGGCCGTTCAGCACCAGCCGATTGTTCACCCGGATCGTAAACTTCTCGAATCCGATCGCCCGCATCAGATCGTGAATGACGAACAATGTCTCCACGTCGCTCGCATTCGCCTCCGTGCCGATCGTATCGAAGTCGCACTGCATGAATTCGCGATACCGCCCCTTCTGGGGCTTCTCAGCGCGCCAGACCGTCGCGATGTGATACCTTCGAAACGGCGTCCCGATCTCCGCCAAATGTTGCGCCGCAAATCGCGCCAGCGGAATCGTCAGGTCGAACCGCATCGAGACGTCCCGCTCACCCTGATCGGTGAACCGGAACATCTGCTTG
>JAGQQC010000716.1 GCA_020426395.1 Planctomycetaceae bacterium | reverse complement strand
TGTTCGACCTGAAATCCACCACGAAAACGATCAGCGGCGTTTTGGCGCTGTGCGAATCAACTTCTCGGCGAGCAAATTCCGAGTCTAACCGGCAGCAGCCTGTTGTTATCGGGTTGGGTTCCGTGAGCGACCAACGTGAGCGTTTCCGAGCGTCCGCTCGTATCGGTTGTGAGCCTCCCGGGTTACGACCGAGTGTGCAGATATTCCATCCAAAATTCTGACTCCCGACCCAGCGTTCTCCTTGCAGTGTCGTATCCGGAGCCATGACTGACTCCGCTTTCGGAGGCGCGGTTCCATCGCATTCAGGGTCGGTAGCTGAGACGGTTTAGCGGCGGTCTGAAGAACCGCAGACGAGGATTCGAGCGCCTCTCGACCCACATTTCGAACGTTCTTCTCCTCCACAGGGGGAAAAGGTGCCCGCAGGGTGGATGTGGGCTGCACAACACCGCCGACGGTCAAGTGACCAGCGAAGCCTCATAAGCTTCGACAGTCAGGTGCAAGTCCTGAGTCGGCCATTCAACAC
>JAGQQC010000715.1 GCA_020426395.1 Planctomycetaceae bacterium | reverse complement strand
CAGTAATAGCCATCTTCATCTCTATGGCAGGCGTCTCCAGTGAAATACTTGCCAGGATATTGAGAAAAATAAGTATCAACAAAGCGAGCATGATCTCCGTAGACGGTTCTAGCCTGTCCCGGCCAGGGAAATCTGATTGCCAGACGTCCGGTACCCGAACCTTGAATTTCCTGACTTTGTTCGTCAAACAACACTGGCTGGATTCCAAATAGTGGCTGAGTTGCCGATCCCGGTTTAGTTTCAGTAACTCCCGGCAAAGGTGAGATTAAGATTCCACCGGTTTCAGTTTGCCACCAGGTATCTACAATTGCACAGCGCTCCTCGCCTACTACTTTATAGTACCATTCCCAGGCATCTTCATTAATCGGCTCACCGACCGAACCCAATACTCTTAAGGAACTGCGATCGTATTTATTGACCCAGCTATCACCTTCTTTTGCAATAGCTCTAATAGCGGTAGGCGCTGTATAAAAAATATTGACGCCATAACGCTGAACAATATCCCAGTACCTTCCCGGATCTGG
>JAGQQC010000714.1 GCA_020426395.1 Planctomycetaceae bacterium | reverse complement strand
ATGCGGATCTGAAGCGTGTTGAACAGGAAGGCCAGGACGCTATCGCGGCCAAGTTCCAGGAGTTCCTGGTTGAGTTCGACAAGGCGATTGGCAAGCACCTCACAGACGACGATGGTCGTGAACTCCGCAAGGTGGAGGATGCCAAGTTCGTTGCTCAGTACGCACGTGACTTCAATTCTCATCTCGACAAACTGGACCTCCGCAGCCCGCAGAAGCAGGCTGAAGTCCGGAAGTTGATGAAGGAGCAATGGCTGGCCGTTGAGGACGCCATCGATGACGCCGACCTGAAGGTGAACAGCCTGAAACGCGGCGACGAACTTCCCAACGGCGTGCTGCAGATGGTGAAGGTGTACGTGGCATCTAAGCGTCAGATCTCCGTCGGAGATAAGATGGCCGGTCGTCACGGAAACAAGGGGGTCATCTCCAAGATCCTGCCAGTTGAAGACATGCCGTATCTGGACGACGGGACGCCGATTGACATCATCCTCAATCCGCTGGGCGTGCCCAGCCGTATGAACGTCGGTCAGAT
>JAGQQC010000713.1 GCA_020426395.1 Planctomycetaceae bacterium | reverse complement strand
GCGAATCGGGCCGTCCTCGCAGCGAAGGTGGAGGACGGCATGCGTCGCGCCTTCGAGAACACCAAACGATTCGAGGTCTCCGCAGACGATCTCGATTGGAACGTCGAATCGGTCACGCTCCCTCCCGCTGATCATCTCGTTGAGGACCAACTCATGAGTGAGATCAGGAACGAGGACGCTCCGTTTCTCCAGCGGGATACATCGGCACGCAAACTCGCCTTCCTGCGTCGCTGTCAGGCCGGGGTGCCGATGGACATCGGCTGTCTCACCCTCGGCGACGCTCGCATTCTCCACATGCCGGGCGAGTTGTTCGTCGAGTATCAACTGGCCGCACAGCGACTCCGGCCGGATCTGTTCGTCGCGATGGCAGCTTACGGCGAATACGGTCCATGCTACATCGGAGCTGAGGCGTCCTATCCTCAAGGGGGCTATGAGACGAGCGAGATCGCGTCGTATGTGCATCCCTCGGTCGAACACACGCTCATGCCTGCCATCGCGCGGCTGCTCGATGTCGAGCCGGACACTGTTGA
>JAGQQC010000712.1 GCA_020426395.1 Planctomycetaceae bacterium | reverse complement strand
GCCATGATACCGTGAGAAACCGGCGGAACAAGGCAGCGCTGCTGTCATATTGTCAAGCGGAATGACGCCGTGAGCGACCTACAGGAACTAAGAAGCTGGATTCACAGGATTCTACACATCCATGCCAGCATGCATAGGAACTGACCCAAAATCTTCAGGTCAATGTGACGCAGGCAGACCCACACAGCCTGTCTCGAACCTTTAGGTGCAAGAGCCAGGCAGACCAAAACAGCCTCGAACCTTCAGGAGCAAGAGCCAGGCAAACCAACACAGCCTGTCTCGAACCTTTAGGTGCAAGAGCCAGGCAAACCAACACAGCCTGTCTCGAACCTTTAGGTGCAAGAGCCAGGCAAATTCAAATCAGCATGCTGCCCGTCAACGTTTCCTGATGAAGTTCAACCCAGATTTGGAGCAAGGCGAATGGCTTACAAGATTGAACGACTTAAGCTTGGTGGCATACTGGATCAGGGGATTTCCATTGTTCGCAATAACTTTGGTCTGTTGTTCGGGATCCTGATGTTTCTCTGGATTCCCTACAGTCTGA
>JAGQQC010000711.1 GCA_020426395.1 Planctomycetaceae bacterium | reverse complement strand
GTTTGGTGAAATCACGACTAACTTGCGCGACTTGATTACGCGACTCGACCGAGCCCGGAACGATAAAAACGTCTCGGCAGTCCAGCTCCGCATCCGCGATTCGTCCATTGGGCGAGGCAAATTGCAGGAGCTCCGAGCCGCCATCCACCGCACGCGCGAGGCCGGCAAAAAGGTCTATGCTGATGTGCAAAGTCCCACAACGTCCGACTATCTCCTGGCCTGTGCCTGCGATGAAATCATCATGCCGGAATCGGGCACGCTAATGATCACCGGGCTGCACGCGGAGTTCACGTTCTACAAACAACTTTTCGATCGTCTGGAGATCCACGCGGATATCCTGCAAGTCGGTGACTTTAAGGGGGCCGGCGAACCGTATACCCGCGATCAGATGAGTGAAGCTTTTCGCCAGCAATACGACGCGATCCTGGACGACTATTACGCTCAGATGGTGGAAACGATTGCTCAGGATCGCGGCCTGAAAAAGAAACAGGTCCGCAAGCTGATCGACCAAGGGCTGTTCACCGCGAAAGCGGCCAAGAAGGCGGGCTTGA
>JAGQQC010000710.1 GCA_020426395.1 Planctomycetaceae bacterium | reverse complement strand
GGACAATTATCGCTATTCGGAAATCAAGGCTTACTGCATCACGGACCGTCCGGTTTATCGTCCAGGACAGAAAGTTCACTACAAGTTCTGGGTCCGCCGTGCGACTTATGATGTGAAAGGAGCCGAGGAGTTCGCCAACCAGAAAATCCGGCTGCAGCTCATCAACCCCAAGGGAGAGATAAGCGACAAGGGAGAATTTGCAACCGATGAGTTCGGAGGATTCGAAGGAGAGTTGCCGATCGAGGACGACTTCCCGCTTGGGCAATATCGCCTGCAGGTGGTGGGCCCCAATTTCAGTGATGGCAATTCCTTCCGCGTTGAAGAATACAAAAAGCCCGAATATGAAGTGACGGTCGATGCGCCGGTCGAACCGATTCAACTCGGTGAGAAAGTCGTCGCGACGATCAATGCGAAGTATTACTTTGGCGGTCCGGTGACGCAGGCGAAGGTGACTTACAAAATCGAGCGCAAGGAATACGATTCCCGCTGGTTCCCGATTTCCCGCTGGGATTGGTTGTATGGCCGCGGTTACTGGTGGTTTGCCGGGGAATA
>JAGQQC010000070.1 GCA_020426395.1 Planctomycetaceae bacterium | reverse complement strand
AAACCCCCGTTTCGGATGCCCAACTGGAAGAACTAGCTAAACTCAAAAACTTGAAGAGCCTCACGTTAGACCAGACTCAAATAACGGATGCCGGCCTGGCAAAATTACAGGAATGCGAGAGCCTGAAAAAATTGAGCATCAAGAACCTTCCCAATTTGAGTAGTGAAGCCATTGCCAAATTGAAAGAAGCCCTCCCCGAGTTAGAAGTGGTTCGATAAATTCCGGCAACGTGGATTGTCGATGTTGATTTTATTCGACCGTGGGTAACAACCTCCTTTCCAGGACTCCCTTTTCATGACAGACACGCAGCCTTTGAAAGAACGCATCGGTTTTATCGGAGCCGGTCAGATGGCGCTCGCTCTTGCAAAGGGATTCCTGCAAGCAGGGCTGATTACAGCCGATCAACTTTCGGCCAGTGATCCGAGCGATGCGATGCGAAACCGGTTTGTAGAACAAACCCAAGCGACCACTTACTCCGACAACCTGGAGGTGGTTAAAAACAGCGACATCCTCATACTGGCGGTGAAACCCCAATATCTGTCTGCGGTACTGGCCGAGTTGAAACCGGGAATTACCCCAAAACATCTGACGATCAGCATCGCCGCCGGAATCTCGCTCCCAACTTATGAGGAGAGTCTGGGAACCGAGCAACGGATTATTCGGGTGATGCCTAACACCCCCTGTCAGATAGGAGCCGGCGCGTGTGCATTCGCCCGTGGAGGTTCCGCCACGGCTGACGACGCTGCTCTTGCCAAAACCATGCTCTCCACGGTCGGTATCGCCTTTGAAGTACCGGAATCCCAACTTGATGCCATCACCGGTCTTTCTGGAAGTGGCCCGGCTTATATCTATCAGATTATTGAAGCGTTAAGTGATGGAGGAGTGCTGGTCGGTCTCTCGCGCGATGTCGCCACCTCTCTTGCCGCGCAGACCGTTTATGGTGCAGCAAAAATGGTACTGGAAACGGGACAGCATCCCGGTCAGTTGAAAGATGCCGTCACGAGCCCTGGTGGAACCACCATCAACGGCCTTAAAGCACTTGAAGAAGGCCATCTCCGTGCAACGTTGATTAACGCCGTTCGTGCCGCAACAGAACGTTCGCGGGAACTTTCGAAATAATCCCACTTTCTGTATTCACGAGAAAGTTTCAGGATCACTTACAAAAAAACCTCGATCGATTTGTCGATCGAGGTTTTCTGCTTTCAGTAAACTCGGAAGCCGAGCTGTTATCTGAAGATTGAGAACCAGGAATTAGCAGCGGTTCGATGATGGTGATGATGATGTCCATATTGATATTGCTTAATCGGATGGACCTCTAGTTGATGACGAGTGTGGTTATACTCACCAGCTTGTACTCGATTTGCACGAGCATTGAAATTACCGACAACCAATAGTGAGGATACAATCGCGGCGCAAAACAGATATCTTTTCATTGTCGATTTCCTTGTAAAAACGACTTTCGCAAAAAAGAATCCCGAGCTCGTTCGTGTTACAAGGGCATTCGCCTATCCCGGGATTTATTCATACCTAAATCTGCTGAGGACGATTTACTAGAAGTTATTATTCGTCACGAAAACAGTACGGTCATCTTAAAATCAGGCTTGGCTAATGATTTTATGAAAGCTATTGAGAAAATTTTGTCGCACGTTGTTCTGGATGTGAATGAGTTTGCAGAATCGGTAATAAGTTGCTCAATGATGGACTCACGAATGTGCAATTCATTGCACAAAAAGAAACCTCGCCCGGAAACCCGGACGAGGTTTTAATCAGCGAACATCATGCTGCGCCTTTATCTCTAGATAGTTATTAAAAGTCTCTGCACACGAGATGTTGCCTGAGAGCCAGCTTTCAAAATCTGATTTTGCTGTGCTGGATTCAAAATCGCGGTGTCGCCAGGAATCGACGACGAGGCAATGATGATTTATTGTCGAGAAGTCGTAACGCCGCGAGACGCGATTTTAACCCAGCCCGGAGGGGAACCCCGATTTTGCGCGACTCGGCGTCACTCGTCGGCGACAATAAACGTTCATTGCCTTCTCCTCGTTCCTTGATTCACACAAAATCGGGACTCCACTGCGAAAAACAGGTTTTGAAAACTGGCTCTAAGAAAAGGAAGGCAGACTTCCTTTTGTTTATCGATAAATTCCGAAGGAGAAACCTTTACCACGGTAGTAGAATCCGTTGCCGTAATAAGGGTTGTAGTACGAGCCGTAATAAGGACGATTCCAGTATCCGTGCCCGTGGCCCCAATGACCGTGATGACCTCCATGATGCCCCCAATGTCCATGGCCACCGTGATGACCATGATGTCCGTGGTGGCCATGATGACCATGTTTTCCACCTGCCTCAGCTTGATCAGCAGAACCAACAAAGAACAGACCAGCAGCCAGAACAGAAAGCATTAAGAAACGTTTCATCGTATTTCTCCTTGAAATGGTTGGATGATTTCGTGTTGAAATCAGGTGAGTTGTTTGATGCCATTTCAAAAAGCAGCCGGCGCGCCAGTTTCACAACGCCACACCAGAAAAACGCCTATCCCATTCCACAGAAGAGACTTAGAGATATTTCTTTTTCTGATTGGTGGAATGGCACACCTTGCCGAAGCGCACTCATTTTGACAATCTTGTCGTCAACTTATGGGCGCTTCGGCAGGAATATTCGCTAAATCCAGCAGCCTGAGTCTGGACTATCTACTCCGCCACTTTGCTGCCAAAGCAGTAGAGTGCTCCCTGGCTTCCCTCGGTTCCAACCACCAGACATCCTTCTCCCACGGCTGGCCCGGCGATGATCGATTTCTCCAGGTTCACCTTGAAGACTTCTTTTCCGGTCGCTGTGGAGACACCGTATAAATTCCGGTCTCGCGAACCAAAGAAGATGCGGTTTCCAACCACCACAGGAGAAGATTCAATCCCCGCCCGTGTCGGAAAGGTCCAAAGCCCCTCTCCGTTACTTCGATCAATAGCGTGGAGCAACTTGTCATGCCCACCCACATAGACACAATTTTCTGTTACTGCCGCAGAAGCATGAATCGGCATCTGACGAGCGGGTGACTTGTATCGCCAGAGAATCGATTCCGTTTTCCAATTAACCGCAACCACCTCTCCAGCTTGCGTGCCGACATAGAGAAAGTCGTCCCAGAGAGCGGGTGAAGCTATCAAATAGGTTTCTAAAGAAATATCGCTCTTCTGATTCCCGGCCTCGACATCAATCACACGCAAGTGAAAATCACAACCTGCCACAAAGGTAAAGTTTTCGACGAGACCAGGAGAGCCATTAATTCGATCACCCGTTTCAAAACTCCAGGCCTTCTCCCCCGTTTCCGCGTCCAGGCAATACAGAGAAGAATCGTAGGATCCCACAATCACTTTATCTTTGTAAAGCGCAACGCATCCGCTGATCTCATCGTCCGTAGTAAAGGTCCAAACTTTCTTGCCGGTAACACGATCCACCGCATGAAGTTTTCCGTCTTCATCACCCACGTAAACTTTCTTCTCCGTTACGCGAGGAGCTGCACGAAATCCTGGTGCAAATTCATCGGGATCATCGCTCTCGATCGAACGATATCTCCAGACCTCGGTACCATCTTTCCGATTCAAACAAATTAGATGACCGTTGAGCGCCGGGAGATACACATAATCCCCCACGATCGCAACCGTCGCGACCACGCCGTCGGGGACATCAATCTTCCAGAGCAGCTCCAACTTCTCGGGAAGTTCAGAACCTGCCACCCCCTGTTGCAAATTTCCATTTCGGAAAGAAGGCCAACTCGATTTCGTTGGTGCTGTTACCGCGATCTCTGCGGCAGATAATCCCCTTCCAGCAGTTCCGACGAAACTGGCAACGATTAAGACGAATGAAATCAGGCTTGGATAGCGCATTGATAAAGCTCCTGCAAGCTTTCGACGGAAACCGGCCGCGGGTTGAACTGCCCGGTCCATTGGGAGGCCGCTTCACTCGCCAATTGCGGAATCAACGTTTCGTCAAAATGAATGGAAGAAAGAGAAAGCGGGGCTCCCGCCTGCCGGAATAACCGCGTTAAATGTTCGGAGAGCAATTCACCCGCTTCAATGGCATTCGTCGGTTGCAGCCCAATGGAACGAACTAATTCCGAATAGTCGGCCACAGTGGCATTAAACCGAACGACATGCGGAAGCATGATCCCGATCGCGGTTCCGTGAATGGTTTCGAAATGGGCCGAGAGCGGATTTGCCAAGGCATGCGTCGCCCCCAACATCGAATTCTCAATAGCCGCTCCCGCCAGATGAGCACCTAATAGCATTTTGCCTCGTGCTTCTAAGTCCTGAGGATCATTGAGCACCAGAGGGAACGCTTCTGAAAGTAACTGGAATGCACGCAAGCTAAATGTTTCAGAGATGATATTTCTTTTCGTGGTAACGGCCGTTTCTACAGCATGACTCAGAGCATCAATCCCAGTGACCACGGTCACCTGTTGTGGCATGCTGACCGTTAATTCCGGATCAAGAATCGCCACTTTGCAGGCCGCTTTCTTATCGCCACAGGCCATCTTCATATGCGTTTGAGCATCTGCAATCAGAGCGAAGGATTGGGCTTCACTCCCTGTTCCGGCCGTCGTTGGTACGGCAATCATGGGAAGCATCGGTTTGGTTGCTTTACCCACTCCCCAGTAATCCTGCATCCGACCACCATTGGTCAGCAGGAAGTTGATCCCTTTGGCGCAGTCCATACTACTTCCGCCCCCCAGACCAACAATCAGATCCACCTCCGCTCCCCGAGCGACTTCGAGACCTCGGTCCACATCATCCGTCGTCGGGTTAGGTTGCACGTCGTCGAACAGGACGACTTCTCCCCCGGCTGCAGAAATGATTTCCCGAGCCCGATCCACATGCCCCGCGGAATACAACCCGCGGTCAGTCACCACCAGAATTCGTTTCCCTCCCAGGGCAACGCACAACTCTCCCAGGCGGGATAACGTGCCAGCACCATAAATCACCCGAGTCAGTGGGGCGTAATCGAACGGTTTCAGCACTTGTTCGTCAAAGCTCGTGGAATCCACTAAGTTCATCCTGTCAACGAATTCGGGGAGGAGCCGGGCAAGCTGGCTTATCAGGCGGGCAAAGGCAGATTCCCTTCCGGTGAGGTTCTAGATAAAGGACCGCCTCCAGGTACTAGTCTAGGGAGAACCCCTCCCCTTTGGCAAATCGATTGCCGGAAATCTCTCCACTCCCACAATGGAAAGCCGCTGTCAGGATACATTTCACCACTATAGAAATCGGCTATTTTTCATTTATCTATTTTTCGATGGCGTACAAAGTATTCGTAGTGGTGATAAACAGGGTTCCATTCGCAAATACGGGAGGAGTATAGATCGCCCCCCCCATATTGGTTTCCCATTGCGGTTCCCCTCCATTAAGTGCTTCCTCCGGATCAGCCGACAGTTTGAACATCGCCAAATCCCCATCTTCATCTCCAAGATAAACAAGGTCTTCGACAATCAACGCCGCTCCCCAAATGTGCGCGAACATATCATAAGTCCAATACGCTTTACCCGTTTTGGCATTTAGACAATGGACTGTCCCGGAGAAACAGCCCACGATCAGTATGTCGTCTTTAATCGTTACCGATGCAATCGCGCGGGACATTTCTTCCTCGAAGCCAATCGATCCAGAATCATCGAGATCTTCTCCCGTGAACTTCCAAACGACTGCACTATTCGGATTCGGTATTTCTTTTTCACCAGCTTCTGCATTCAGTTCCTGAACTCGACGCTGAGGTACTGGCATTCCGGATTGATCGACGACAAGAGTGGGACTGACATCTCCCCGCTTAAGTGGTGAAATCGCCCAGAGACAACCCGGGCCATCACCAATTTCCGGATCCTGCCCCACCGCGATATAAACCGTTTCGTTATAGATCACGGGAGTTGCAATGAGATTATTACGGCTTTCCTCATCAAAGATATCCCACTTCGATGACTTGGGATTACAGTCGAACTTCCAAAGCAGACGGCTCTTCCCATCGCCATCTCCGGCTGGATCGAAACTGTAACAGTACCCATCGCCCGCAGCAAAGATCACCTGTGCCTGCCCTTCAATCACCGCATACGCGGGAGACGACCAGGCCCCCTGAAGCAAATTCGGCCCCGGGCTATTATCCTGCCACACAATCTTGCCCGACTTTTTATCAATCGCCAAAAAACTGGGAGCCGTGGGAGCCGGTACCGGATTGTCTTCCGTAACAGTTTCAACTTCAGGAACACCGTTCGAGGTACTGACAAAAATCAGATCCCCCGCCCCGGTGATGGAACAGGTCGTCATGTTCCGAGGCTGTACTCCCAGATCGTTTAACATATCGAGCTGCCAGAGAATATCGGCGCTATGCGGGTCCTGGTCCACTTCATCGGTGATCGCTCCGTCGTTTTTCTGATCCGCAAATCCATCCGTATCCAGACAGAGAACTTCACATCGATTGGTCACAATCCAAAGTCGATCTTGTTCAACATAGGGATCCGAACAGATTCCCTGATGCGCCCAATCGTAAACATCCCCTGCTTCCAGTTTCGGTCGTGATAACTGCCAAAGAAATTCTCCCGTCTGTTCGTCAAAGCAAAGCAAACATCCCAGATCGACGGCTTTAGGATATTTTTCGAGGTATTCCGCATCATTATTAGTCGCCACGAAAACTTTACCTTGGGCCACAATCGGGGAACCATACGTCGTCGATCCCAATTCCCGAGACCATTTGACCCCATCGCCAGCATCGACATCCCATTCCCGCGGTGCGTTCTTCTCTTGCGAAACATTGTTTCGGTTGCCACTTCCTCCTTTCTGGGGTACATCAGCAGCCTGAAGCGGATGCACTGAGCCAACGCCCCATGTTATCAGCATCCCAGCGCAGAGAATCACAGACGTAAGAAATTCACATGGTCGGCAGGTCATAAGGTGGGTCGTTCTGTGGCGGGGGTGAAAGGTGACTTCGCAAAAGCGTGCATACCCTTTCCAACTTAAAATGAGAGGCTGATTGTTGTAAAGCACACTCTCAACAGATTGAAGGAAGAATGCGCGACCTCGTCATCCTTTCACCGGAAAACACTCATCGGTAAGACCCCATTCAATCCTGGGTAACATCTACTTCGGATTGATAGAACTCGGGGGCAGGCTGTACAGACCGATACAGATTTTCGATTAATACAACCAGCTCTTCGGATTGATGCGTTTCGAAAATGACCTGCACCTTGCGCAATAATTCGCGTTTCTCATTGATCCGTTTGGCCGCTTCCTGAACCCCCTCTTCCGTCAGAGCCCCCCCGACTCCAAACGAGCTGTAAATCTCGTCCCAATCCTGAGTCTCCCATCCCTGAAATAACTCGGGGCTGGCCTGGGAGACTTCCGCGACGACCGGGTTTGTCCTCCGATCAAGCTGGGCAGCACCAGAATTGTCATCTTTTGCCAGACGGAGTTGCACCTCTCGCTCATCATCGCAATCACACAATTCCTGCGCAGAAATATCGAGAGCGGAGGCAATTTTGGAGAGAGTGTTGGGCTGCGGCCAACGAACTTTCTCACGCTGCAAATTGGAGAAAAATGTCCTGGAAATGCCCGCTTTTTTAGCTAATTCCTGCTGACTGATACACTTGCGTTGGCAATATCTCGCGATCCGTCCCAGCAATAACTGACGATCTTGGTGATTTGAAGTCTTATCGACCCCCATCTCCCTCTCCAAATCTTTGACAACTCCCAAATAATGAACAATTATTGTGCGCAAGAGTTGCTAAGGAAGTATTTATTTGTATACTATACTTTTACCTAAAAGATTTCCCCGTTTGCCACCCTCCTTAGTCGGGAAAAAACCTTAACCAAAAGATTTCTTTAGTATAGCAATTCAATCAGTAATGGCCATTAGAACAGATGTCCTTAGTGCTCATTTTTCAATTTTTAGAGAAACAAAAATCAACACACTTCTACCTACAGGAGACTGAGCATGGTGCGTAGTACCCGTTTCTCGTGGGACGATCTTGAGCCGGATGATCGTCCCCGGCTGAATTCCGCTTTTGATAACCCAGACGACGATGATTGGGACTTGGAGCCGGATGAACCCCCAGTTCGTCGAAGTCCTGATTCGAAGAGGATCTCAAAGGATAAATCCTCGGCCGAAGATTGAATCCACAGCGCGATGAATCATGAATTTCTCTCACGTCATCAACTTTAGGACCCTGACATGGAAAAACCACCTCGTCGCAAACAAATCTCTATTTTTGTGCCTGTGGAAGATTGGAAAGAAATTCGCATGGAAGCTGCTCGACAGCACATTCCAATGACTGAACTTTGCCGTCGTTGGTTAAAACCTGAGCTCGACAAGTTGCAGGAACGTGAAAGAGCATAACAAGCCTGATCGGAGCAGGATGTAAATTTCCCTGTGCGGCATCAGCTGGAGGAACGCCGCACAGTATTGATTGCTTTCTTCTGATTACCTTCTCTGTGGGAGACTCATCTCAATGTCCGAAGCTATTCGCCGCCGTACTTATCCTAGTGATTTAACTGAGGCACAGTGGAAAGCACTTGAACCACTGGTCACTCCTGTAGAAGTAAACCGCCAGGGACGCAAACGTGAAACGAATTTGAGGGAAGTTCTGAACGCCATCAATTACCGCTGGATGTCGGGCTGTGTGTGGAGAATGTTACCGCACGACTTGCCTGCCTGGAATACTGTTTACATGTATTCACACCGCTGGGAGCGCGCAGGAATTCTCTCCAAGATACGCACGATTTTGCTTAGCTCTCCGGCCCGTCTGCCAATTGTTAAGCAACAGATCTTGAATGACCTCGATAAGCATTCACCCTTGTTGAAAGACAATCCCGTCAAACCAGGTTTGTCACCTCAAGCCTCCATTGAGATTACCGACAATTCCTCTCCAACACGCACAACGGAACTTCATCGGGAACGGCAAGAATCGTCTACTCTTCGTGAACACCCTCACTCCCGACAAGCTTCCTGAGACTGTTCCCAAACCCGCAAATACAAAATCTGGATCCGTTCTTTCCTGTCTTTCCTGAATTGATTGTTGAAAACCGGCTTCCGTTCCGGTGAAAATGATTCACAGGGATGTTCGTTCCCCAACAGCATTTTCACCTGCCCCTGATGATCGGTTCTCAAAAATGACTTGCAAAGTAATTCACATATTCAGTTTGACGACTTGCCTATTGATGGTGCTCTTTAATCTGCCTCAAGCGACTGCCAGTGAGACTTCGCTGCGTGACTTGTTTACAGATTCAGACGGTCCCGTCAACGTCGTCTGTCTGGGTGATTCCGTGACAGGAGTTTATTATCACACCGGCGGTCGCCGGGCTTATTCCGCAATGGTTGAAATCGGTTTAAGACGTGTTTTCCCCAAGAAACAAATCAACGTCATTAATGCCGGAATCAGCGGTAATACAACGGTGGATGGGTTGAACCGGCTCGAACGCGACGTGCTTAGTAAAAGTCCCGACCTCGTCACCATCATGTTCTCTCTTAATGACATGACACGAGTCCCACTGACTGACTTCGAAGCCAACTTGAAAACGATGATTGAACAAATCAAAGCCACAGGAAGTTTGGTTCTCTTGTGTACTCCTAACTCGGTCTTCGATTCAACGGGGCGGCCAGTCAACAAATTGGAACAATACGTAACCCGGATCAGGACGATCGCGGAGCGGGAAAAGATCCCTCTTGCTGATTGCTATGCCGCTTACGAAAAACAGCGGCAAGAGGATGAATGGAACTGGGTCATGTGGATGAGCGATGACATCCATCCCAATATGGGTGGTCACAAACGGATTGCGGAAACTATCGTCGAACGCATCAGTGGCCAGCCGATCTCGCTGGAAGATGTTCCTCCTCTCCTTCCCCATCTGCCACACACGATAGCTAAGCTAAGAGCGGGAAAACCGGTCCAATTCGTTGCGATGCCCCCCTATGACGTGCTTGTCGAAAAATTGGTGCGTCACAACTTTCCGCAAGCAAAACTGAACATCGAACCGTGGCCGGTAGCAAACCTTTCTCTGAAAGAAATTGAATTATCTGCCGATCGAATTCGTGCTGTGAAGCCAGACTGGGTAATCATTAATCTGCCGCGAGAGATCCTTCCCTCGCAAAACGCCGACGAGCTTCGTCATCTCTCCTGGATCTTGAATAAGTCGTTAAGCTTCG
The DNA here is from genome assembly GCA_020426395.1 of Planctomycetaceae bacterium. Taxonomy (GTDB): domain Bacteria; phylum Planctomycetota; class Planctomycetia; order Planctomycetales; family Planctomycetaceae; genus Polystyrenella. The sequence continues at coordinate 4,054 of JAGQQC010000070.1, read as the reverse complement.
GACAAAGTGAATGGGACTGCCTGGTGATGTCTCCCGATTTAACTCGTTCCGCCTCGACCAACGAGGAAAAACAACGGGGAGAGATCCTGCATCAATTTGTAAGAAACCAGGATTTGCCGCTCCTCACCCGCAGCACCTTTGATTCAGGGGAACAGATCGACTCGTTCAAGCTGTTCCAAAAGTGGTGGGAGCAGGAACAGAAACAGTCCCCTTGATGACTCCAATCTAAGCCCGTCTGTTTCGTTCGCGCGCGGAAGGAGTGGCGTCATGCTTAGTACCATAAGTATTTTCTGAGTGGATTCTCCCTACGATCCAGCGTCAATCTAGGTTGAGATGTAAAACTTTACGGGCACTTTGAACAGAAGTAAGGAGTGCCCGGTTCGCTACCGATACCTGAGAATGGTAGATTCAGGTTTTACCTCGTTGCGCTGTTTCGCCGGCTGGAATTATGAGTTTAGCGGACGATTTTTCAGGCAAACAGCTTTGTAAAACGACCTGAATTGCTAACGAACACCTTAACATTAATGTCAATTTGATTTTTATAAACCCAAGGATGGGATTTTTATCTCGACGGATGCTTGGTTTCGAGCATCAAGGTTTGTGAGGATCAATTTTATACGGGATCAGGTGACCCTTTTTTGAGAGAGCGGAAATTCATACTGCTGCGGACGGCAGGTTTCGGACTCTCAAATCGATCTATCCAGGTTAACCGGCTTTAACGATGGACCCCAAAAGCCGTTGACTGTTTTTTGATGAGACTCACATACCCTAACACGTTGTCCCCGTCAGGACAGACCCCACGTCTATACAAGGAGTAGAGGACGAAATGAAATCACTAGTGAAATTCGCCGCAACAGGTCTGACCTGTCTTGGTCTGGCAATCTGTTCGCCCATGGTTATGGCTGCTGGTCCCGTTGCTAAATCAACCAACAACATCGGTGACATTGCTCTTGCTCCAGGCGGAACCTTCTACGGTCACGTGGTAGATGCACAGGGTTCGGCTCTGGACGGTACCGTGGTCAAGATTTACAAAGGCAAAGTAGAAGTCGCTTCTGCTGTTGCTGATCAAACAGGTTTGTTTGCTGTTAAAAATCTCAAAGGAGGCGTGTACCGCGTAACCGCCGGACAAGCAGATGGCGTTTACCGATTCTGGACCGCAGAAGCGGCTCCCCCCAGTGCCACCACAAAAACGGTTCTGGTTTCTTCACCACAGATCGTTCGTGGTCAGCTCGGTGGCCTCGGCGGTCTTGGTACTGCTGGTGCCGTCGGTGCCGTTGGCGGTTTGGGTGGATTAAGCATCATTAACATCAACGAAGCCAAGGACCTCAATGATGACCTTGATGACCTTCAGAAACAACTGAAAGACACACAGGATCACCTGGACGAGATCGAAGACATTGTGACCTACTAAGTTATAGAGGATCACTTTTCAGCGATTGCTTCTATAAGCAGATAAATACTCAAAGCCGATTCGGAACACTCTTCCGAATCGGCTTTGTTATTTTATGGACCTTAGGAACGAGAATATAAACCGTAAAGAGACTGGAGAAACCGTTGCGAGAGACGCGGCCACTACCCTACGATAAGAGATGAAACCTTCTCTCTGTTTTGTCGTAAAGGAAAATGGGATGGCTGACTCGAACGACCCGTCTGTGGATCCTTCCAGCTCTTCACACCTGAACCGCCGCAACCTGCTGAAATCAGCCGCCCTGGGATTATGCCTGAGCGGACTCACCCGCACAGGAGCACGTTCTGCGGAACCGGTCCTGCGTCAATCAAAAGCCCAGAACAAAATCACGGAAGAAAATCGCCATCAGGGAACCCTGGACTGGCAGCTTACCTACGTTCGTACGGACCGGGCAGAGAACCGACGTTCCAAATTGATTGAAGGATACTGTTCGAAACAAAGGGTGCAGGCAGGTGAAACGATCGATTTTTTCATCAGTGCGAACGAACCCACCGAAGTGGTGATCGACCTGTACCGCCTTGGCTATTACCAGGGAACTGGAGGTCGCTGGCGCACACAACTGGGTCCCTTCCCGGTCACACCCCAACTGGATCCAGAAATTGGTTCGAATCGCCTTCGAGAATGCAGTTGGGAGAAAACGACTTCTTTCACCATTCCAGAAGACTGGGTCAGCGGGGTCTACGTGGGTAAACTGTCCTGCACGGCACACCGTTATCAAAGTTATGTGATCTTCATTGTACGGGATGATCGTGATGCGGAAGTGATCATGCAGTGCAGTGACAACACCTGGCAGGCGTATAATAAATGGCCGCACGAATTTTCGCTCTATAATTCCGATCCCCCTAACCAATCGTTAAATGGAACGACACGCGTCAGTTTTGATCGTCCCTATGCCTGGTATCCCCAAGTGGTTGATCAGCCACTCTCTCTTGGATCGGGAGAATTTCTCTTGTGGGAATTCCCCCTCGCATTCTGGTTGGAACAACAGGGGTATGACGTCACCTATCGATCCAATGTGGATCTGCATACTGACCCGGCAGGATTAAAACGGGCGCCTGTTTTTCTTTCTGTGGGTCACGATGAATACTACAGTCTGGAAATGTACCAGAACTTGAAACAAGCCATCGACGACGGGTTGAACGTCGCCTTTCTCTCTGGGAATACCTGTTGCTTTGTTGCTCCACTCAGTGCCAGTACTCACGGACAACCGAACCGGATCTTTTATCGCGCGGGCCGGTACGGGGGACTGTCGGAAGCGGAACAGAAGAATGGCTTTGGTCCCTTCGACGTCGAAGGACCGAATGAAAACCTGTTGATCGGAGCCCGCACAATCGACCCGTTTAACGGTTCGGGAGACTGGATTTGTACCCAACCCGAACATTGGCTGTTTCAAGAAACCCAGATGCAGCAGGGAGAGGGAATCCCGGGTCTGGTCGGTTGGGAATTCCATGGCGATCCGGCGGCGATTCCCGGCCTGGAAGTGATTGCCGAAGGAGTTTCGACCAACGCGGGAGGACGCGATGCCCATTGGACCTCGACAATTTATCCGGGGCCACAAGGAAATTGGGTTTTTAATGCCTCGACAATCTACTGGTCGATGGGACTCAGTCGCCCCCCCGGGTTCACCCTTCCCTATAGCCACTTCGGGCGCCCCCTGGGCCCGGACCAACGGGTGCAGCAAATTACCACCAACTTTCTCAAGAGATGTGGACTTGGATAGTGGCAAATCGCCGCATCATAGGGAGGTCCAAGACCTTGCGACGCATTCCAATCTGAGGACTGGTCAGGCTGTACCGCAGGACTCCTTTCCGGTTCTTAAAATCCGGTAAATTCCAACGGTTTGCGGGTTGTATTTCGTACGACTTGTGGAAAGATACCGGGACAGGACAACATTCCAATCGGGCAATCAGCAACGAGATTCCAGTGGTAAGTATCCTCACCTTCCCCGCCAGCGGAAGTGGCTTACCCTGTTCTAAAGAGATACCTCTTTCAGCCCGAAGTCCTGCGCCAGTGACAACAGCTCAAGCTGTTTTCGTCACACTCACAATGAGGGAGGAAATTGGCGAACATTCCATCTGGAGCACCTAGAAAACTCCAAGTCTCGCTGAGGAGCCTTCAGTGTCTGAAAACTGGTACTTCAAATTATTCGGCGAACAATTCGGTCCTGTCGCGCGGCAGGAACTGGACCAACTGGCACGGATCGGAAAACTGACGAAAACCGATCTCATCCGGTCCGAGTCTGATCAGGACTGGAAGCCAGCCGGTGAACTGATTGACTTTGCCCAGATCCCGGATACCTCGCTGGAATCCGGTCTCATCCCGATGTCCACTCTGACAAACTGGGATGATGGCGCCAAACGGCCTGCTGCCACTGCTCCTCCTTCTGAATCGAGCAGTACCGAACTTCCCAGCCTGGACGATATCGTCATTGCAAATGAAAGCGAAACGGATCGCCAGTCGGTCTCTCTCGAACAATTTTTCAAGCAACACAGCTCTCAATCATTTTCGTTGCCCAACCAAAACGAAGAGTCCGAGGGAACTCACTTTGAGTTGGCCGAGACCTTGGAAAGTCAGGTCGTTGATTCG
>JAGQQC010000709.1 GCA_020426395.1 Planctomycetaceae bacterium | reverse complement strand
CGTTGGTCTGATGTGTCGCCACTGCAAAGCACGTCAGGAACTTCATGACCGCATCAAAGATGGTCAGATCGGCGACGTTCTGGAACTTCGTGCTTACCGCATGGCCGGCCCGACCGGTTCGGCAGCCACAGGACCTAAACCGGAAAACATGAGCAGCGAACTGCTGTATCAGATCTCCCGATTCCATGGCTTCCTCTGGGCCAGCGGTGGTGGCTTCAGCGACTTCCTCATTCATAACATCGACGAAAGCTGCTGGATGAAAGATGCCTGGCCCGTTCAGGCAGATGGTTCCGGCGGACGTCACTATCGTGGCGACAACGTCGATCAGAACTTTGACACCTACAGCGTAGAATACACCTTCGCAGACGGCACGAAACTGTTCCTGCGTGGTCGTACGATTCCCGGCTGTCGTCAGAAGTTTGCGAGCTTCGCTCATGGAACAAAAGGGCTGGCTGTCATCTCAACCTCAGCCCACCATCCTGCGAAAGCACGCATCTACAAAGGTTATAACGAAACCGATGAGAACCTGCTCTGGGCTTACCCGCAACCAGAAC
>JAGQQC010000708.1 GCA_020426395.1 Planctomycetaceae bacterium | reverse complement strand
ATGAAACCGGCCGAGCAGTCGCCGGTGATCGCTCGCAAGCTGATGGAAATGTATCTCCAGGCAGGCCTACCGCCGGGCGTGCTGAACTACCTGCCAGGCACCGGCGAGACGGTAGGTGCCGCATTGGTGGCACACCCCGACGTAGCCCTGATCGCCTTCACTGGTTCGCGACAGGTGGGCTTGGCGATTCATACCAAGGCGGCGGAAATCTCGGCCCATGGCACCCGCATGGTCAAGCATGTGATTGCCGAAATGGGAGGCAAGAATGCGATCATTGTCGATTCGGACGCCGACCTCGACGAAGCCGTGCAAGGCGTCGTGCATAGTGCCTTCGGCTACGCTGGTCAGAAGTGCTCGGCGTGCAGTCGCGCGATCGTGGTGGAAGAAGTGTACGATGCCTTCGTGCATCGACTCGTTGAAGCCACTCGAAGTCTGAAGGTGGGACCGGCCATCGATCCATCGACCGACGTGCCCGCAGTGATTGATCGCGAAGCGTATGAGCGCGTGATGTCCTACCTCGAGATCGGTCAATCCGAAGCAACGCTCGCCGTGGCTGGC
>JAGQQC010000707.1 GCA_020426395.1 Planctomycetaceae bacterium | reverse complement strand
GACGACAGCGCGTTCGCCGCGGCGTCGCTGGGCAACTTCCTGTGGGTCACGTGTACGCGCAGCAATCCGGCGGTCGACGTCGGCGGCGTCGACGCCTTCACGCTGCACAAGCATTGGGGCTGTCGCGGGTCGCTCGTGATCGACGCCCGCATCAAACCGCATCACGCGCCGCCGCTGGTGGAAGATCCTGACGTTGCGCGCCGCGTCGACGCCCTCGCCGCCCGCCGCGGCCCGCTGGCGCGGTGGTTGTAACGGCGGAACGCTGCCCTGCTGGCCTCTTGGGTGGCACTGCTGGCTTGTCCAGCAGTGGGAGTCGCGTGATAATTTTCAACCATGCGAACGCCCGAAGGATGTCGCGAGCGAGTAAGGCACTACGACGCGCCCGGCGATTGCCGCGAGTTGACGTTCTAAAAGAAGCGATGCCTTTTATTTGTTGCACGTGCTGGACCTGCGACTCGCGTTGCCGAAGCTTCGTTCGTAGCAGCGTTCTCCTCGTGCCCTCGTTGCGACGCTGATGGAATATGAATCAACAGCAGAATTCGCCGCCTTTTCGCCCTCAGCCGAGA
>JAGQQC010000706.1 GCA_020426395.1 Planctomycetaceae bacterium | reverse complement strand
ACGCCCGGGTGACGACCTCCGCACATAATAAAGTCGTGTACTACAACGGCAAACCGGTCGCCGCTCTTCAGGGAGGCACGCTACACAGCCTGGAAAGTTTGTCCCCGACGCAAATGGAAAAAATCGCCCGCCTGCTGGGAAAACATCCCGGAAAAGTTTCCGACCTGCGCTCGCAAACATTCGACCAATTATTCGCCGAACAGGCCGAATACCGCAAACGAGGCGAAGAGTTGACGAAGCAGGACTCGAACTCCGAGGAAGAACCAGAAGCGAGCCCGCGGTATCCGAACGGAATTCCCCGACCGATGATCAGGTGAGTTTTGTAGGTCAGGCACTGCCTGACTTATCATTGAGCATGATTTTCGAAATAGGAAAAGATAAACCGTCATGATCTATTTTTGCCTGGGACAGCTCATGATCAACCTCTGTTGGGTTCTGTATCTCATGGCGATTAATTTTCATCGAGAAGCAACAGAAGCTTTTTCCCTGTTTGTGTTCCTGGCTATCTTGTCTACAGGGAGAGAGATGACACTCAGGGAGAAGTTGCCCACTGAAACAACGGATGC
>JAGQQC010000705.1 GCA_020426395.1 Planctomycetaceae bacterium | reverse complement strand
AGCCACCCCTCCCCGAAGAGGATCGACCGCTGCACGTCTATTGGCTTTCTCCGCCGCGTGACTGGTTGTACGACCGCATCAATCGTCGAGTCGATCAGATGCTGGAAGAAGGACTATTGGAGGAAGTCCGGCGACTGATAGCCTTGCGTCAGGGGATCGGACAAACGGCTCGGCAGGCGCTCGGGTACAAGGAACTGTTTGATTATCTGGAAGGGAAAGTTCCTTACGAAACGGCAGTCGATGCGATTCGGACTCGTACACGACAATTTGCGAAACGTCAGCACACCTGGTATCGGAATCTGATCGAATGCCGGGAGGTTCCAATCACGAGCGACGATTCAGTCGAGTCGATCCTCACTCGGATCCTGTCGTGAGGGCAGTGATTAATTCTGCTTGAGTTCCCAGTTCCAGGCATGTTCGATCATCGTCTTGAGATCGGGATAGAGGGGTTTCCATCCGAGTTCGCGTCTTGCGAGGGAACTGTCGGAGACGAGCCGACTCGGGTCGCCCGGACGGCGGGGGCCTTCCTCAACGGGTATCGCGCGGCCGGTCACTTCTTCAGCCGTCCG
>JAGQQC010000704.1 GCA_020426395.1 Planctomycetaceae bacterium | reverse complement strand
TCGTCGAGAAGTTTGCGATCGCGATAGTAGCGGATCGAGTCTCCGATCAGATCCTTGAATACCTCGGCCTTCGTCTCGCCGCTCCGATAGAAGACGGCCTCTCCCGCCGGATCGATCAAGATCAACGTGGGCCAAGCATTGACACCAATGTCGTTCCAGATGCGTTGCTGCGGATCGTTGACGACGGGATGTTGAATCTCGTAACGCATGATCGCATCGCGGATGTTGTCGACATCTTGTTCCGTTTCAAACTTCGCCGAGTGAACTCCGATCACCACCAACTGATTGGGATAGGTCTCCTCGAGCTTCTTGAGCTCCGGCAGGATGTGCATGCAGTTGATACAGCAGTAAGTCCAGAAATCGATGATGACATACTTGCCTCGAAGATCCTGCATGCGGATCCGACCGTTGGTGTTGAGCCAATCAGCATCGGCGGGAAACTCGTAGTTGAAGGGAATGCGGCGAGGGAACGGATGTTCCTGGGCGGCCAAAGTTGTCGACACGAAATGGTTTTCCGTTTCCGGCAACCAGCGTGATCGAGCCAAGCCGGCGGTGTCGATTTCCCGGTCCGAA
>JAGQQC010000703.1 GCA_020426395.1 Planctomycetaceae bacterium | reverse complement strand
CCATACCGAGGAGTTCATCGTCTGTAAAAGGGCCTGCGAGGCCATTTCGAGCCTGTAAATACCACATAGAGACCTTCAGTAATCGATAATATGTGATAGGCGAGGAATGACTAGAGCTGGATTCGCATTCCATCTTGCAGATGGAATTTTCTCAAGAAATCCGTCTGTAAGAACAGGCACAACCGGTTTGTGAAACGTCCTCAAAACGCTTGCCAACTTCATTTTAAAAAATGACACGCATAATTCCGGAGGAATTATGGATGAAGATTATGGCTCACTGATGTTCAACGCGATTCTCATTTTCTCGGACAGCTCCGTCTGCCGGTCGGTCAGATCGATAAGTTTGTCTATCAGACTTTGCAGCGACCTCTGTTCAGGTTGATCGGCGATTCGTTTCATTTCACGCACATTTGCCAGCAGATCTGTCATCGCACTCTTGGTCTTGTCTGCAATCAGGGCATCAGAAGTGGCAGATGTGATATGTTTTTGAATCACTGAAATGTCGGCATCAGAGGGTAATGGAAGTTGTTTATCAATCAGCAACTTTGCCACCTGTAGAGCACTTTTCTGATTCTCA
>JAGQQC010000702.1 GCA_020426395.1 Planctomycetaceae bacterium | reverse complement strand
TTCCTCGGCCACTTCCGCGATGAACCGCAGTCCAGCGGACTCGGCCCTGGTCCGCATCATCGAGTCCACATCCTTGACCAGGAGGGGCAGATCCACCGGCGACGGTTCCAGCACGGTGCGCCCCGACTCGATCTTGGCCATGTCCAGAACCTGATTGATCAACCCCAACAGATGGTTGCCACTGCGGTTGATGATGTCCAGATCCGCACGCTGATCGGCCGACACCGTCGGATCCCGGCGCAACAAATCCGAAAAACCGAGAATCGAGTTCAACGGCGTGCGCAATTCATGGCTCATCGTCGCCAGAAAGTCGCTTTTCGCCTTATTGGCGGCCTCGGCATGCTCCATGGCGGTCCGCGCTCTCGCATTGGCCCGCCGCATGCCCTCGGCCAGGGCCGACATCAATGTTCCGTTGAAGATGAACACCACCATGCCCAGCCAGTCCGCCGAGGTGTGGATGAACGGCCCGGATACCAGTACGGGCCCACCGAAGAGCGCGATAAGGCAGGTCAAGCCCACAGCCAGGAGGCCAGAACCGAACCCACCGATGATGGCGGCGACGAGGACAGCAGGGTAAAA
>JAGQQC010000701.1 GCA_020426395.1 Planctomycetaceae bacterium | reverse complement strand
TCGAAATTTCGGTTTCCGGAGAGTACGGCCGAGGCCACCAGATCTTCCCTTTCGATCGCCGCGGCGACCGCTTCGGGAAGGGGACCGCTGTTGCCGATGCAGGTCGTGCAGCCGTAGGCGGCGACCGCAAAGCCGAGCTTCTCCAGGTAGGGCAGCAACCCGGTCCGGGTCAGGTATTCGGTGACGATGCGCGAGCCGGGCGCGAGCGAGGTCTTGATGTGCGGGGCCACCTTCAGCCCGGCCTCGACCGCCTTCTTCGCCAGCAGCCCGGCGGCCAGCAGCACGCCCGGGTTGCTGGTGTTGGTGCAACTCGTGATCGCGGCGATCAGCACGTCGCCGTGGCCCAGCGTCTGCGGCGCCGGCTTGCCGCGGGTGGCGGCAGGGCTCGCGTGGGCGGCGGCCAGCGTCCCGGTGTTGGCGACCATCTCGACGACGTCGCGCGCTGCGCCCGGCGTGAGCTCGGGCTCGTCCGGGGCTGGCTCGCCTTGCGTGCGAACGACCACGCGTTGCTCGAGCCGATCGGCCGGCAGGTTGAAGCCGCCGGCGGCCACCGGCGCGCTGAAGAGCTCGGTGAAGCGCG
>JAGQQC010000700.1 GCA_020426395.1 Planctomycetaceae bacterium | reverse complement strand
ATCGGCTTCGCCGCGGGTGAGCGCCGTCGCCGGCATCCCGACCGCCGCCATCTTCGCCGCGAGCTCCTGCCCGACCTGACCGCCGGCGCCGAAGATGAGGATCACGACATCACCCCGAGGCGCTCGCCGCGATAGGTGCCGGCGCGGATCGGCTCCCACCAGTCGCGGTTGGCGAGATACCAGCGGACCGTCGCGGCAAGGCCGGATTCGAAGGTCTCCCGCGGCGCCCAGCCGAGCTCCCGCTGGATCTTCGTGCTGTCGATGGCGTAGCGGAAGTCGTGGCCGGGGCGATCTTCGACGAAGGCGATGAGATCGGCATAGGCGCCGCCCGACGGACGCGGCGCCTCCCGGTCCATGACCTCGCAAAGGGCACGGACGACCGCGATATTGGTGCGCCGGGCGTCGCCGCCGACATTGTAGACCTCGCCGGGCCGGCCGGCTTCGGCGATCGTCAGCAGCGCCCGGGCGTGATCGTCGACGAACAGCCAGTCCCGGACATTCTCGCCCGAGCCGTAGACCGGCAGCGGCCGCTCCTCGATGCAGTTGAGGATCATCAGCGGAATGAGCTTTTCGGGGAACTGGC
>JAGQQC010000006.1 GCA_020426395.1 Planctomycetaceae bacterium | reverse complement strand
TTATAAAACGATTGGGGAAGCACTCTGTCAGGGGGGAGACAAGTTGGCTGTGGATGCTGTGCTCAATATTGGCGAGCACGGAAACTATGCTCACAATCATCTCGATCAGCATATGTATCCGCGGAAACGATTCTTTGATGAAGCGGTTGCGGAGATGAAACGGGCGAATCGCTTCGTTCCCGTTTTTAATGACAAGCATCTCTCCTACAGTTGGGATGAAGCGAAGGAGATGTACGACACGGCGAAGCAATACGGCATTCCGCTGATGGCGGGGAGTTCCGTACCGCTGGCTCAGCGGCGACCGTCCCTGGAACTGAAGCCGGGGCAAAAAATCACCGAAGCCGTTTCCATTCATAGTGGCGGCGTGGAAAGTTACGACTTTCACGCGCTGGAAGTGTTGAACTCGATGGTCGAAACGCGGAAAGGGGCAACGGGTGTCTCCAAAGTCGAGTTCCTCGAAGGGGATGCTCTGATGAAAGCAGCGGAGGAAGGCCGTTGGGATTACAGTCTGGCGGAAGCAGCCATAGAGAAAGAGCTGCGCTACAAACCAGATGTCAAAGAAGTTTCAAAACCAACTCATGGTATTATTCTCGAATACAAGGATGGTATGAAAGCGACGATCCTCAGTATTAAAGAGATCGAATGGGCGTTCGCCTGCCGTAAAGAGGATGGTGAAGTTCTGGGAACTTCGTTCTACGTCGGTCCCTGGCAAAACCGGAATCTGTTCAAAGCGTTATCACACGCCATTCAAACCCACTTCAGAGAAGGGGAGGCCCCTTACCCGGTCGAACGCACCTTGCTCAACAGTGGTATTCTCGATGCCTCAATGCATTCCCGCCACTACAAAAAACCCGTAGAGACCCCGCATCTCGAATTCAGCTACGAAACCAAAGATTATCAAGCGATGCGGGAAATGGGAGCCACCTGGAAAATCATCACTGAGGACATGCCTCAACCGGAATTGATTGTGCCGCACGGGATTTGATTTTGGTTGGGAACCACGGATGGACACGGATAAACACAGATTTTGTGGAACCTGAATATTTACCACTCGTCATTCGGATACTCGGACAAAGTACAACTCATTGCCTCAATGGGATTTAACCCTTTGAATTCAGGGTGACCTTTTACTGATTCTGCTAAATCACCCTGAATAAAGTCTTTTAGAGAAACAAATTTGTCTTTTGATTTTATCCAAACGTTTTCGTTTGGTTCACGATAAAGTGAGATTTGCCCTTCAGTCTCAAGAGCAATAAGAGTGAATGCGACTATTCCGTTCTGGAACCATTCTTCTGGCCACTTCTCTTCACAAACAATTTCATAGCTGATCGTCTCAACGACACGTCGGTAAAAATGTCGTTGTTTTTTTCCAGTCGCTTCTACGACCGACGTCAAATTTTGCCGAACCCATAATTCAAAGTTTTTAGCCGAATTGAATATCTTGGGATCATCTGCCGTAGACGTTAATGAAAATTCTTGTCGTTCTGACATGTTGATTGCTCTTGTAAGGACTTTATTCCAACCCTTCCTGATATTCTTTGCAGTGTCACTTCCGATAAATCATCGCCAAGATTAATCCACCCAGGGTAAACTGAATCGTCAGATATCCGGTTTCCAGTGCGAACCAGGTGGGGAGGGGTTCGATATTTTGTTTCGCAGCGGCGGCGAGAACATGCATCGTCCAGTGGTAACCTCCCATTAAGAGCAGGAATTTGAGAGCGCCGCCCAGGACGGATTTCCCGGCACATAACCAGGGATAAAGAATCGATAACAGGATTCCTTGTAGCAGTATGGAAAGAAAACCAAAGGCGATGATGGGTTCCTCCCGATTGATATAGCCTATCTGGTCGTAGGTTTCCTTAAAGAAAACTAAGTGCCAGCAGTACGCCAACGGAAAAGTGACCACCAGATAAAGCAGTGTGCCCAGGATGATCTTTTTCGGGTTCATTTTGCCTTCTTTCGTTTCGGTTTTGTCTGTACTTCTTTGACTTCTTCTTCCGCGAGATCTTTGACGCGAAGCATGGTATTCGCCCAGAAACCTTCGTACTTGCTGATCCAGCGTTCGACAATTTCCCGAAGGGGTGCAACATTGAGCGAGTTCACACGCAGGCGACCCTTAGTACGCGTGCGTACCAAACCTGCTTCACGCAAGACGTCGAGATGCTTCATCACCCCGAAGCGGGACAACTGCGGAAACTGGTCGACGATTTCGGTCGTTTGTCGCGGACCGTCTTTTAAGAGGTCGAGGATTTCCCGACGAGTGGGATCAGCCAGGGCTTTCCAAACGGCATCCTGATCGCGGCTCATTCTGAAGAACTCCGTTCGGCTATTTCTTTCGTTTTCTCAAGCATCCAGGCCCAGCCGGGAACGACACCCTGGCGATGTTCTTCTTCCACTTGACCCAGTACCCGATGATGCAGAGATAACTCGACTCCTCCGGAAATGGGTGTCAGTCGAACTTGGATGTGCCCCGCCACGGCATAGGACATAAACATGGGTCCGTGGATTTCAATCAAGGTGGGAGGTTTGATGACTTGGACGAACCCCCATAAATGCCCCTGACCGGCTCCCAGATCTCGAAACCAGCGTCCCCCCGGCCATTCTTCGAGCACCATGGGCATCGGTCGATTATCGGGTGTGGAACTTTCAGTCGTCAATCGTCGCAAAAGGGCTTTGTAGGCATCGCCGATCGAAGTATTGATTTCGATCGTTTGAAAGATTTCTAAACTGAGATCATCCAGGCTGGACATCGTCTTCTCTCCTGATACCGGGTGTGAGGGGTTGAGTTGTTACTGGAAAACTTTTTCTGAGTTGACAAACCTGTCTCTGACTCTTATGTTACTAATTAGTTACGTATCTTTCAAGTAACATTTATTATCTCTGGAGAGTTTTTCAAATGACGGTGAACACCAAGAAAGTCGCAGGGCGTCGCGAAGTGCGATATACGTCTTATGCCGATATGATGAACGATGTGGAACAGATGGCCGTGGGTGAGGTCCGCACCTTAGGGAACTGGTCCTATGGTCAAATACTCCAACATCTAGCGACCTCTCTGGATTCCTCGATTGAGGGAACCGGTTTCATGCTTCCCGCTCCCATGCGTTGGCTCTTCACGCTACTTATGAAAAATCGATTTCTCTATAAAGCGATTCCTGCCGGGTTTAAGACATCTGGCAAGTTCATTCCGGGAGAAACTTCTGTTGAAGAAGGGTTAATGGCTTTGCGTCATTCTGTGGAACGACAGTCTCAAGAAGAGACATGTGCACCGCACCCCGCCTTCGGCAAGATTACAAAAGAAGAATGGGACGCGTTTAATTTACGCCATGCTGAAATGCACATGAGTTTTGTCGTTAAGGAGACATAAACGACTGAACCAACCATGCAACCGACACAGCCTGTGAATCTGGCCGTGGCCCCCCACAAATGATCTTCATCCATCCTAACTGAACATACCTACGCATACTGGCGGCGCAAAACCATACGCCGAAGTCTCCCCGCGAACAAAAGCCGCCCCAATGTGGCGGACGCCACCCTTAGCGGTAGGCGGTTTGCAGTCGGTTGAGGAGATCCTGTTCGAGAGCGAAGTCGCGGCCTTTCGATATCCAGCCAGAGGGAGTGGATTGACCGACGACGAGACTGTAGTCTCGTTTGAGTGGGGACGTTTCCTGGAATGTGGCGCCTCCGGCGCTGTTCGCGGCGAGCCCTTCCAGATCTTCGATTTCTTTGTAGGCTTCCACATCGACGAAGTAGCCGGCGTTATCCCGGCGAACGTTGACGATCACCCTGCGACGAATTGATTGCAAAGAGCTTTCCAATCGAGCATCCCAACCCAATGTCTCTTTGTGCCAGGGTTCTAATACGCCGGAGCCGACTTTGTACTCCGTTTCGATGACACCGGCCAGCTTGTTCTCCCGTTTGATTTCAAACGGATACTCGTGGAGGACATCAACCGCCCGTTCCCAGACGAGTTCTTCATTCTGCGTCCCGACAAAAACCGGGCCGGCTGTTCTCATTTGTGGCATCGACACAGGCGTCGTCGCGCACCCTCCCAACAGGAAATATCCTGCCGTGAGTAATGAAATTGTGAGAAAACACCAGCGCATTTGCGAACTCTGCTCGTCCAAAAGAGAGTAGAAAACGGGATTTGGACAGAACCCCTTTCTGCGCAGGGAGTCCCCTGCCCGGGGGGAGTCTCCTCGAAATAGCGATTTGCCTCAAGATGAGTTTCCCGAGTGGTAAACTGGGAAATCTGCTGCTGTTTTTGGTTTAGAACTGGCCGAACGACAACTTCCGTATTCTATTGATATATAGAGACTTAAGACTTATTCGTACGACCGAATGGACTCTCTCTCAATCAAATCTTCGAATTTCTAGCAGATTTTACGTCCAGTTCGTTTATTGAATCGCTCTTACAAAAACAGAACCACTGCTTAACCGGATGTGAACATGAAAGAAAAACAAGAGAACTCCCGCCACTTCCAACTCGACTCGGAATTACTGACCCGTTTTGTGAAGCAGGGGGATGAAGCGGCGTTGACCGCTCTGATTAATAAGCATTCCCGGCTTGTTCTGTCGATCTGTCACCAGATTGTCTGGGACCGTCACGAGGCCGAGGATGTCTTTCAAACGGTTTTCTTACGTCTGGTGAAAAATGCGAGCACCATCCGAAACGGAGCCTATTTAACTAGTTGGCTTTATCGGGTGGCGTATCACGAAGCCTGTCAGGTTCACCGTCAACGGAAGAAACAAAATACCCTCGAATACGATGATGAAATATTCATTCCTGAAAATATGACTTCTCCATCTCCATCCAAACAGCATTTCCTCGTTCTGCATGAAGAAGTAGAGCGTCTTCCGGAACGATACCGTAGCCCGGTGATTCTCTGTTATCTCAACGGATTAACTCGGCGGGAAGCAGCGGATGAGCTGGAGGTCACCGACGCCACGGTTAAAGCGCGACTTACAAAAGGACGTGAATTATTACGACAACGGTTATTGAAACGGGGTGTTGCCCTGGCAGCCATTATCGCGGCCTGGCAAACGGAGTATGCCAGCGCGGCAAGTCTGGTTTCCTCCGGCATGATTGACAAAACCATCGAACAATGTCTGCTCGAATCGACAACAGGAGCTGGTTCGTTAGCCAGTTCTGCTTCTGCACCTTCTCAAGGAATAAATCTAATGCCTACCCTTTCTGGAACAAACTTGGCCATCGCCGTTGGCGGCGTTGTGTTGGCTGTCGCCGGTTTGATTGCCGCAGCCACTTTAACGGGCTCCGATGAAGAGTCTGCCACAAATGAAAACTCAACGACACAAACTGATGTCACTTCCAATTCAACGAGTGAAACCAGTGAAGCATCTGAAACAGCCCAGCCTGTCGCAACAGGCACTGTGGGTTCAGGAAACGTGGGTACCCGCACGTCTGCCCCCAGAGGGGCTGGTCGATCTAGCTCCACAACTGGAGGAAACTTTATCTCTGGTTCAGGAATTGCACCTGAACAACCCCCAGTCCGGTTGCGAGGTTCTTCTCCCGAAGAGCAAAACAACGATGGTCTTCAATTCCAAACGGCACCTGGAAATCAGTCCGCACCCATCGCGGGAAGCAGCTCAGGCGGAGTAGGGGGGAGAGCTTTTGGTGCTGGAACACTGCGAGGACGCGCCGCCGGTGGAAACTAATACGGCTGTGTAAATCATCCCTCTTTTTTGGCTTCAACTTATAGGCGGGTCAGCTCAAAACTGTCCTGCCTTTTTCTTCGTTCCCGCTTTACCCCCCCTCTAAAGGGAGACTTCAGGAATGCGACACCTGATCTGGCTCGGCATCATCACAATCAACTTGCTCAACATCCCTGTCTTGACAGCCGCACCGGAATCGAATGGAGAAGCGCGCGTTCTACATTTCCCTCGTAACGAATCGGTCGGTCAGGTCTATTACTCTTTCTGGCACCAGAACCCTACCAGCGATGCCGACGAACTGGTCGAGTATGCCTCCCCCAGAAACGTCATGGCCTGGAAGCGAATCGGAAATGCCCAGGGCGATGTCCTTGTTCCTCGGGACGCGATCATCCGCTTAATCATAGGCGAACAAGTGCGTGGGCTGATGTGGCTGAAAGCCTTGGAACCGGACGATCTGTTTGAACTCGAAGTAAACCCTATACTCCAACAGAATCAGTTGAAAATCGACGATCAGGACGTGCGACATCTCGCTCATCTGACGGGTCTCACCAGTTTAAGTTTGACTCATGTGAATGTGTCCGACGGCGGTCTCAGTTTTCTGAGGTCGATGCGCGATCTGAAGGTATTGGGAATCTATTCTCTACAACTGGGCAACAACGGGTTGAGGACGATTGGAGGGCTGTCGCAACTTAAGGAATTGCGATTAGGCACTGGCAAATGGAATGACGCTGGTTTGAAACATTTGTCTCGAATGCGCTCCTTGCAGCGAATGGGTCTGAGCATATTGACAGTGAAAGGACCGGGCCTGGCAGTCCTCGAAAAGCTACCCGCACTGGAGCTGGTCACAGCCCAGGTGAACGATGCCCAATTAAGTTACTTTGATGAATGCCAATCTCTCCGGGAAATCCAACTGTCAGATGCACCTATTTCAGACCGTGGGTTAGAGATACTCTCCAACATGCCCAACCTGGAGGCCATCGACCTGAAATATAATCCGTATGTCACGGATCGCGGACTGCAACAGCTCAAAAAATTAAAGAAACTCAAGCGATTTGATATCAAAATCAGCAACACGAATCGGAAAGAAAACTTCATCACGCTCGCGGGTATTAGACATCTGACTGAAATTAAAACACTGGAAGAGCTTGGTTTACCCAGCCAGAAGATTTCAGAAGAAGTACTGGAACTTATCGCCGGACTTCCCGAATTGAAATCATTTTGGGGAGGAATTGACACAAAGCGACCCCTCTCGGACGAAGCGCTGCGACATTTGACCCGGTTGAAAAAGTTGGAGACCCTGCATCTCAACACACAAGGGATTACGAAAAACGGAGTCGCCATTCTCAGTGAGATTACCAGTCTAAAAAACCTGCATCTTCCCAATATCCTGGATGAATCCCCGGGTTGTTTTGCACCATTGGCAAACTTGCACCACCTTGAAGCGTTCAGTGGGCCCCGGAAATCAGAGTTAACCTCTACAGAATTGAATGCGTTCAGTCACTGTACGCACCTGAAAATGCTGCATGCGAATGAATTAAAGCCTCCTGCCGCGGAAGACCCACCACTCGATTTCTCCCGGTTGACGGAGCTAGACTTCGTGATTCTGCCTCCCGTTCGTGATGAGGATTTGGCTTCATTGAAAAATTGCCGCAAGCTGACGCGGTTACAAATCGTTCCGGAAACGAGTATCAGCGACACCGGCATGGCTCATTTGGCTGGAATGGACAATTTACAAATGGTCATCATCGGCGGACCTTATGTGACGGATGCTTCGCTTGAATTCTTCAAAGGCAAACCCCGTTTCAGCTCCCTTACGCTCACGGGAGATCTGACTAATGAAGGAATCCAGTCACTTCGAGAGCTGCCCAGTTTGTGGACGGTGAATATCACGACAAATGAATTGATTCGCGACCAAACAAAAGCACTGCTGGCTCGTGCACATCCAAATTTATACATGATGCAGTTTCAGACAAATCCGGGCCTCTTTCGTGCTGTGGATACTCGATCTAAACCACTCTCATTGCGACCTGTTTCGAATTCAAAACCGTTGTCGAATAATGAGTTCGAAGTAAAAGAAACCGAATCACCTTCCCCGACCGAGAACGCTGAGGTGCGCGAGGAGCGAATTATTCGGTTCCCAAAAACGCACTCGGTCGGGCAGGTGTATATCGCGTATGAGAAAGAAGAAAACCTGTTTCCCGATCACCCCCTGGAGGGTCAACTGGAACAGGAATGGGATTGGCGTCGCATTGGTGAGGCCCAGGGAGAAGTGACCATTCCGGCAGGCGCGATTGTCCGGTTAAAATTCAACTATGGAACCGCTCGTGACCTTACCTGGTTATCGCAATTAAAACCAAATGATCTCTACGAGTTCGAAGTTGAGCCCTTCAAAGAGAATTTGAAATTCAAATTGGGTGATGGTGATGTCCAACACCTGAAACATCTCACCGGTTTAACCCGGCTCAAGTTAAGTTATGTCAATGTTTCCGGACGGGGATTACGTTTTCTGAGTGCGATGCCCAAGCTGAAGTCTCTTTTCCTCAATTCTTCTCAACTGGGAAATGACGGCCTGGAGCTCATATGCAAGTTGCCTGAACTCGAACATCTACATGTGTCGGAAAGCCTGTGGAATGATGAGGGCGCTTCCCTTTTGGGAAATCTCTCTTCTTTGAAGTATCTCTCGTTGCGAGTGGATAACATCAACGGCAGCGGCCTTAGGAAAATCGCTGAACTTCCCCAATTGGAAATTTTTAGTAGTGGTAGTTCCCCGCTACGTGACCAACACCTGCAATATTTGAAGAATTCAAAATCGATTAAACAATTGCTGATCAACCATTCCCAGGTAACGGATGCGGGATTGAAGTTGATCACCGAGATGCAGCAACTGGAGCATTTGAAACTGACGGGCGTCAGCACGTTCACCGATAATGGCTTGAAGGATATCTCCAAGTTAAAAAATCTGAAGCGACTCAATCTTAGTGCAACGAATGCAAATCGTCGGAGTAATTTGCTCACCACAACAGGCATTGCTCATTTAACTTCGATCCCTGAACTGGAACATCTCAGGTTGCCCCACTATGACATCGGTGATGAGGTTTTCGAAATCGCTGCCAGGCTTAAAAATCTTCGAACACTGCATATCGGTCGCGGATTCAGACACAAACTTCCACCGTTATCGCGATCCCAATTAGAACATCTGCTCGCCCTGAAGAATTTGGACATTCTCTTCATATTCGACATTAAAATGGACTTGAAAGCATTGGACGTGGTGGGCCAAATGACCCAGTTGAAAAGTTTGGCATTTGCTCCCGTCCAGGATATGAAAAACGAGGATCTGGCCCGACTGAAAAACCTCACTTCACTACGAACGCTCAACATTCCTTACAGAAGCGGGTTAACTCTTTCTTCCCTCAATCACCTACAGGGAATGACCGAGATGCGAGCGCTGTATGCTTCTGTCGAGATGCCGCTCTTAAGCGAGGAAACGCTTGATCTCAGTCAGATGAAAAAACTGGAAACGATAATTATGCCCGATATTCGCGACGAAGATGTCGCCTGCTTCGCCAATTGCACAAAATTGAAATCGCTGCAAATGGGCTTTGGAAGAACACTCTCTGATGAAGGTATGAAACACATCGCGAAACTTGACCGGTTACAAATGCTCAATATCGGTGGGCCAGATGTAACTGCCAAGGGGCTCAAATACCTCGAAAATAAACCGGAACTTTATCACCTCATCTTGAGAGGTTCTTTTTCATCGAGCGATCTTGAGCTTTTTCAATCGCTCACTGGTCTCGTTCGCGTTGATTTGTTTTCCATGAAAGTTTTGAAAGACCAGGACAAGCAGCGTCTCTTCCAGCATCTTCCGCACGTGTATTTCTACAAAGTCGAAAACGGAACGGGGCAATAAGATCGCTGACTCGCTATTCACTTCTAATAGTTAATCGGTTGCGATGAGCGCAGGTACGAGAACAAATCGCGGATGTCCTGTTCGCTGTACTCGTTCAGCAATCCCTCAGGCATGATTGATTTTTTGGAACCGAGCATTTCATCAATGGTGTCCCGTTCAATCGTGATTTTCTGACCATCGGCACCACGCAGGACGATCACCTGGTTATCCTGATCAAACATGAAACCGGTCACGATGCGGCCTTCGTCAGTAATGACGGTGAATGTTTCAAATCCTTCCCGAATATCGGCACTCGGATTAACGATGTTGATCAGCATGTTCAGCCAGTCATCCCGTTTGAAGTGGGTCAACTCCGGACCAACACGGCCACCTTCCCCAAAGAGAATGTGACATTTGCCGCAGGACTTCATATACAGCTCCTTGCCATGTTTGCGGTCGGAAGCTTCTCCATCCTGAATGATTTTTGAGTACTGCTCGATCGCGGCTTTCATTTCATCGGAAGAAGCTCCTTCAACCGATCCCCAATGTTTCGCAATGAGCTGGCCGATCTGCTCATTTTGATAGATCGTCATTTTGCGGACGACGTGGATTGGGATTTCTTCTGCTTTGATCTCTCTCTTATCAACAGCTCTGACAAAGAGAACAGCCCAGGTCTGACGACTGACGAGTGCCGTCTGGGCAACCTCTTGAACTTCAGGAGTCCACTTGTTGTAGTTAAGCAGAATCGTGGCAGCGATTTCGGGCATAGCGTAGGATTGGAGGGAAGTGAGGATCTCCTTTTGTAGTGAAGGCTCTTCAGTCGAGAGGAGCAATTGTGATAACACATTTGGTGCTCCCGACACCTTGCTTTCACCTAATAACCGCACATATTCCTCTTTCTGTTTTAACTCTGTCGCTGGACTTTGCACGGCGTCGAGGACTTCTTTAACTGCCTCGGGATTTCCCTGTCGAAAGCGTAGAGCAACGGATCCTCCCCCGGCATTCGCGAGGGCTTCGATTAGTTCCTGTGGCAAGTCAGACAAAGATCGACCCTGGAACGCTTCCTCAAATCCGGTCATCAACAAATCGGATGTCGCTTTGTCGGGAGCCATTCTAAATAATCGTGCGCAAGTAATCAGATCCTGTCGGGAACCAGATTGGGCATAGCGCCGCATCAATCGACCGGCAATCTGCTTTTGAAACATGGGTTGAGACCAGATGCTTTTATTCTCTAACCAGGCGAACAAGGTCTCTTGGCCTGACTCGGCTTTGTCTTCAATGGCCCACCAGATAAGGAGCGGTAAATGAATGTCATCCACATCCTCCGTATGAGCCAGCAACTCATGCACGATGGGAATCATCTGCGCGACCGGAAGGCGACGTGCGGAACTGGCGAGTTGACTGCGGACATGCACCTCTTTTTCTGTTTGTGCCATCGCCGCCAATTGAATTGAAGTATCGGCGCCAATTTCATGATCATCGCAAAGCAGTCGGACTGTCCACTGACGAACGTAGGGATCGGGATGCCTCAATAATTGCACGCCGTAAGTTTCATCAAGACCTCCAATTTGGTAGAGGGCCCATAATTGTTCGAGGGCAAACTGGCCTTCGCTCGATGGAATCTGTTCTTTTAACTGTGGGATAATCGCCTGATCCTGACGGTCTCCCAAGACTCGTAACGCTTCCTGGCGATACCATTTGTTGGGGTGCTTCAAAGTCTCGATCAATTCTGCCGATGTTTTCTGACCGAGGTCGAAGTTCAAATCCGATTTTGCTCCCTTGGAAGAGAGGCGATAGACACGACCATTCGTATTATCAACACGGCCTTCAAAGTGCATCAGGTGTGCAATCTG
The DNA here is from genome assembly GCA_020426395.1 of Planctomycetaceae bacterium. Classification (GTDB taxonomy): domain Bacteria; phylum Planctomycetota; class Planctomycetia; order Planctomycetales; family Planctomycetaceae; genus Polystyrenella. The sequence continues at coordinate 17,405 of JAGQQC010000006.1, read as the reverse complement.
GGGTTCATACATATCAGAGACATAAATTGCCCCATCGGGACCAGTGATGATATCAATCGGACGGAAGTTCGGATCTTTCGTTTTGATGACATGCCCCAGGTCGTTCGTTTTGAACGAAGATTGATCCGGTAGAAAATCACAATACACAATCCGTCCCTGCAAGGGTTCGACACCATAAATTTTGCCATCGTATTTCTCGGGAAGCGCGCTTCCTTCGTAAACGATGAAATCATGCGTGAAGCGTTCGACGTCGTGGCTTTTCATCATCGGGAAGTAACCGAACGTGAACGGGTTTGAAAGGGGACCATGTTTCTCAAACCCTTTGTGATAGTAACCTCCCTGTACATAATGAAAACCGCGGGTATTGGCACCATTATGACCGGAGAAGAGGCGACCTTTGGAATCGAATTCGACCCCGAATGCGTTGCCACCCCCTTCAGCAAAGATTTCGTATTCTTTCGTAACGGGATGATAGCGCCAGATGAGCTGCCCCATGGAACGAATTGGTTTTTCATCCACTCCATAATGTTTCACGTTGCCACTGACCGTACTCCCCTGAGCACCGTATAACCAACCATCGGGTCCAAAACGCAAACTGTTCGCCACCGAGTGCGTATCTTCAATGCCGAACCCTTCGAGCAGAATTTCGGGATCGCCATCGGGAACATCGTCGTTATTTGCATCAGCATAGAAGGTGAGGTAAGGGGGATTCATCACAAACAGACCTCCTCTTCCACGGGCAAAGGAAGAGGCGATGTTGAGTCCTTCGAGGAAGACTTTGTGATGATCGAACTGACCATCTCCATCAGTGTCTTCATGAATCGTGATCCGGTCGAGACCTTGATCATGATGGGGAGGAGGCTCTGGAACTTTGTCGTAAACAGCTCGCCAGTATTTATCGCGGCTGAGCATTTTCAGTCCGGCAGGGTAGGGGTACTGCTCATAGTTCATCACCCACAAGCGACCCCGTTCATCGAACTGTAAATAAATCGGTTGGCGAACTTCCGGTTCGGAAAGGACTTGTTCAATCTGTAAGTCTTCCGGGATCTCCAGTTCCGCCGTTGCTTTCTCCGGCGGCAGGAGTGGTTTTTCCGGCTGGGCGACATCGGCCAGGCAAATCAGGGAAACAGTTAGAACCAACAGGGACGTGGCAAAATAGCAAAGAGATCGCATGGATATTCAATCTTCCAGCAAGGAACTAAGTGCATACATTAAAAGGCGGGAATTCGATCTCCAGGGAGAACGACAATCAGGCAGGAGAGTTCAGTTTCTCAAGAGAACCTACTAAATACCAGTCCAAACCAGTTTTCGGATGAAAATTCCAGTATCAGCACAACAGGCCATTCTGTACTCACTTTCAACAAAATCGACGTTGCCACTGCCGAACATGATTTATCGAAAAACAGGGGGTTGTTCCTGCTTGAAGCCCAGTTTAAGGTGGGAACTAACTGCTCGACCTAGAGAGCCTCCACCCCCTCGGAGTGTGATCTGAACTTCACTCTGTTTCTTCGAGGTGTTTCTCCATGCGGCCCGGCAATTCGTCAAATCCGACAACGTCTATTTGTAGCGCTCATCTGGGTTTGTCTCTGATTTCGTATGGTCTACTGGTTGTGGCCGTCGCGACTGCGATTCTTACGGGTAAAATTGGTCTCTGTCTGGGATACTTACTGCTTTCTATTCTGGTACAGGGTCTCTCATTGAAAAATGAACAAAGACCCACTTTGAAGTAGATCTCCATCAACCAGAAAAACCTGGCCGAGCACTCCCTTTCCGGAATGCGGCGGCGTACTATTTTGCTTTGACCTTTTCTGATTGCTTTCGCGTTCGCTTGAAGAAAGCCTGTCTCTTCCATGTCCGGGGCCGATTTGATCTATCTCGATAACAACGCCACCACACGGATCGACCCGGCCGTGTTGGAAGTGATGCAGGAAGTTTACGAACTCGCATTCGCCAATCCGGGAAGTCGACATACTCCCGGACGCAAAGCGCGGCAAATATTGGAAGATTCGCGTGAGCAGATCGCAACCCTTGTGGGCGCTCATCCGAGCGAACTGATCTTTACCAGCGGCGGAACAGAATCGATCAACCTGGCGATGCAGGGACTCGCTTGGTCAACACCAGGGACGATCTTATCCCTTCCGGGAGAACATCCAGCGACACGAGCTTCGATTGAAAAGATGAAAGAGCAGGGCTGGAAGTCCGCAGAATATCCGATCGATCCCCAAGGTCTGATTATTCCCGATCGGCTCTCTGAGCTTGAATGGAACCAGGCTCGATTGGCAACCCTCTTGTGGGTGCATAACGAGACAGGCGTCATTCAGAATTTGGAATCTATCGAACAACTGTGCGAAGAAAATCGATTGCCACTTCACATTGACGCGGTTCAGGCTGTCGGCAAGATCCCGGTTAATTTTCGAGAAATGCGAGTGACGGCCCTCAGTTTCACGGCTCACAAATTTCATGGACCACGTGGAATTGGGGCGTTGCTATTGAAATCTGGCTGTCAGGTAAAACCGCTGCTGGTGGGGGGGTTCCAGGAATCAGAACGTCGAGCTGGAACGGAACCTGTTTCCCTGATTGCCGGCATGGCCAAAGCGCTGCAACTATGGGAGGACCAACGTGCAGAACGAACCCAACATTTGCTGACGTTACAAACGGAATTCGAAACCGGTTTGATACAAGAACTACCCAACGTCCTTATTAACAGTGCGGGGGCAAACCGATCTCCTTTTACCTCCAATATTGCTTTTCCAGGATTGGATGGGGAGGCATTATTGATTTCACTCGATCTGGCCGGGATTGCTTGTTCAACGGGATCGGCCTGTGCCAGTGGTTCCGCAGAACCTTCACCCATTCTGGTCGGGATGGGGCTGGCTCCCGAAGTTTATCACGGGTCCCTTCGATTTTCGTTCAGCGCGCAAAACAGGTTGGATGAAATCAAAACCGCCGTGCAGCGAATTGCGGAGATCGTAAAGAGTCACTCGGATTTTGAGTAAGCATGCGAAGGGCACTGCTTTGCCAATTTCGTCAGTCTCATGATTTTTTGAGGGGAAATCATTCGTACTGTCGTATTCCCAACGTAACCGGTTACGATAGAGCTGAGGATTTTATTCTGAGAAGTGATCCTAAAACCCTCTGATGGGGCACATTTCCCCTGATTTTTCAGGTGGAAACAAAGCCACAACCAGCTTTCAGGATGGGTTCGAATCTGGGTTTCCTGAAGTTACGTTCCGGAAAACACAAGATGGCCAAATCGAGTATCCCCTTATTGATTGTGGAAGAAAACCGGCTTCCCTTCTCCGCCATCGAACGGCTTCACCGCCGCGAGGGTTGGACGGGAGCCGAGTTACTGTACCTGTACGGTGCCGCAGGGGATGGAAAATCGATGCTGGTCAAGCATTTCCTTTCACTGGAAAAAAAAGCCCACCCCAAACAACAGATTGAGCAGGTTACGGCCGCAGAATTTTCAGCGGAATTTACGGAAGCGGTCGCACAAGAACAAATCGATCAATTCCACGAGAAATTTCATCATCTCGACCTCTTTATCTGTGAAGATGTAGGAGCAATCGACACTCGAAAAGAGCCTCAAAAACAGTTGATTCTTGTACTGGATGCGGTGCAGCAACGGGGGGGAAGAGTTCTGCTGACGGCAAATCGCTCGCCGGGTGCACTGGCTGGTTTTCCGTCGCGATTCGTGAACCGCTGCCACGGGGGACTTTCCGTCGGAATCAAGCCTTTGGGAAATGAGAGTCGGGTGAAGATGATTACTCATCTGGCAAGCTGCCAACAGATTTTGATTCCCCAGGAACAAATTCAGAAACTGGCGATGACCGTCCGGGGTTCCGTTCGCGATTTGCTCGGAACGGTCAATCAACTGGATGCCATTGCCCGACTGCAAAAGCGCTCCATTGATGCCAAATTATGTGCCCAATACCTGAAAGGAGACATTGAAGTTCCAAAACCGGAAATCAAGATGATTACCCGGGTGGTATCCCAGGAATTTGGAGTGAATGTCAGCGAAATCCGTTCTGCTGCCCGGGACAAAAAGCTGGTTTTGGCCCGGCAATGTGCGATGTTCCTCGCCCGGGAAGTGGCTCACAAATCACTTCAGGAAATTGCCCGCTATTTCGGAGGTCGTAATCATAGCACGGTCATCCATTCCTGCCGCCGATTTGAAGAACGCCTGGCGGATGATGCAGCCCTCGGGAAAGAGCTGAAAACGATCCTGCATCGGCTCGGATTACCCTCGGACAGTGTGTTGATAACTTGTTGATTTTATGTCCGAAACCTGTCCACAAAATTGTGGGTAACTCGCCTCTCTCTGAACCCGGTTGAAAACCCTCCACACTTTCCGCCGATTCTCCTCAGCAATTCCACTCTCTCCCCACAAGTTATGCACATTTCCGATTGAAGCAACACAAAACGTAACTAATTATTACCAAACCACTTACAACATCAAACCGTCCTCTTTCCCACTCAAAATGGGGCTTTGTATAACTAATACTACTATTAAAATATTTAATAATGGGAAGAGTTTGGGGAGGAAAGAAATTGTTAGGAAGCGAGTGTATTCACTTGGTGGTACAGTACCAGATTATCTTCCAGTGAGAAAGTGGTTTCATCCCTTTTCGGCAGTAGATAGTGGGTGTCAAATCAGGCAAAATGAGTTCCTGAAAAGCGGTCTGAAACGGCCTCTCAGAATTCAAAAAAAGAGGGTGAGAAGCTATAATACAAGGGACTAAATCGGTCCGTCCCCATGAACGTGAATCAGGCAGAAATCAGGACCGAATCGGCTCTTCCCCAAGAGCATCACACCTACTGAATAATTCTGGTTACAGGTACCCTTTTCCCCCTCTTTCCTTTTGATGCAGTGCCACAGGTGGTGGCCAGGACAGACCTCGAATTGACGGGTCTTCTCAGGGAGGGTTTTCCCCGGTTGGTCCTCTTTATCGAGGGCGACCCCGGTGAATGGTTGCCAGGTAACGGAGTGAGGAAAGCGAGAGCGCTGTGGTAAAAATTCGCTGTAACCGGCCTATGCTGGCCAACGCCTTCCAGATTGTGGATGCGGTTGTTCCCTCAAGAACGCCCAAAGAAATCTTGAAAAATGTGCTTCTCTCGGTCGAGGAGGGCAAAGTCACCCTGATCGGGACCGATCAGGAGATCGGGATTCGCTACGACCTTCCCGGTGTCGAAGTCGATACTTCAGGAACCAGCCTGCTTCCATCGAAACGAGTCCTTTCCATTTTGCGGGAATTGACGGACGAGTTCGTGGAAATCGAAATCACCGATGAAGCCGCCTGGATTCGTTCCGATAGCAGTGAATTCCGGTTGTCCGCTCAAGATCCGACCGAGTTCCCCCCCGTGAGCGGTTTCAATGAAGAAAAATACTATGTGATGATGGGGGGGGCTCTCAAGAGTGCAATCCGCCGCACGATCTTCGCCACCGACATCGAAAGTACCCGGTATGCCCTGGGTGGGGTGATGCTGGAACTCAAGGCAGACGCGGTTAACCTCGTTGCGACCGACAGTCGCCGGTTAGCCTTGGTTGAGTCGGTCTGCCGGACGGAAGGAATCGAAGAGGGAGCTGAAGTAAACCCGGTTATTCCACGTCAGGCGATGGCGTTGATTGAAAAGAGCATCTCCAGTGACGAAGAAGATGTTCTGCTCGCCGTCCATCCCAACGATGTGGTTGTCAAATGTGGCAACAGCACGTTGTACAGCCGGTTGGTCGATGGTCGGTTTCCGCAATATGCGGCGGTCATTCCGCAACAAACGAATATTTCTGTTGATCTGGTGGCCGGTCCGTTTCACTCGGCTGTTCGGCAGGCCCAAATCGTGACTGATGAAGATTCCCGCGGGGTCGACTTCGTACTGACCAACGGTCAGCTCACCCTGAACAGCCAATCGGCGGATATCGGTAAGTCCGAAATTCACCTGCCAGTAGCGTATGAAGGGGACGAAGTGGTGATCACGTTCGATCCCCGTTTCGTAGCCGAGTTCCTGCGGGTACTTGATCCGGAACAACAAGTTCAGTTTTTGCTAAATGATGGTGATCAAGCAGCGGTGTTGAAAACAGAGGACAATTACACCTACGTGATTATGCCACTGTCACGGGATCATTAGAAATTGTCGAAATAGATGACCTCGGAATCCGGCCCACAATCGATCGGCAAAGTTTTGAGCGATTTATTCGCTCTTAAAGGATACGCTCGTGTTCAGGGAAACGAACAACTGCACAAATACTGGAAAGGAATTGCCGGCGAACAACTTGCCGCACAAACCCGAGTGATCGGGCTCAAACGGGGAGTATTACAGATTGGTGTTTCCAATGCTCCGCTTTTGAGTGAACTGGTCGCATTTCGCCGGCTACAATTACTGAAAAAGCTTCAGGAGGAAGCAAGCGAACTGAAAGTTCGTGATTTGAAATTCATATTACGGGGAGACATCGTCAACGCTGATGCGGAAGATGATCTACCTGATTTCCTGAGGGGAGAACCCGACCTTTGAGTACTGAAGAGAATCCAGCGAATATTTCGGAAGGAGATAATGCCGATACTTACACCGCCAGCAATATCCGACACCTGGAAGGGATCGAAGGGATTCGGATGCGACCGGCGATGTACATTGGCGATACCACCGCACGTGGGCTGCATCACCTCGTTTACGAAGTGGTCGATAACAGCATCGATGAAGCGGTGAACGGATACGCGACGACCGTAACCGTTAAAGTGAACGCCGATGGTTCGGTTACGATTAGCGATGATGGTCGTGGAATTCCTGTGGACCCAATGCCGGATCTCGACAATCGTCCTGCGCTGCAAGTTGTGCTGACCGAGATTCACGCGGGAGGCAAGTTTGATCGCAAAGGATACAAAACCGGAACCGGGGGTTTGCATGGCGTCGGGATTACTGCCGTCAATGCGCTCAGCGAATGGCTCGAAGCAGAAATCCGACGCGATGGTCATGTCTGGACGATGGATTTCGCACGCGGAGAATTGAATCATCCGCTCAATAAACTTGGAAAAGCAGACAAGACCGGAACCAAGATTAAATTCAAACCCGATCCGGATATTTTCCCGGATGTCAATTTTACGTACGACACCCTCGCCAAGCGATTACAGGAACTCGCTTTCCTGACCCCCGGTTTAAGAATCAAACTTAGTGATGAACGGACAAGTCAGTCGGACGAGTTCCATTACGATGATGGCATCGTGGAGTTCGTTAAATATCTGAATCGAACCGAGAACCCGCTTTACCCCGAAGTCATTCCGATTCAGGGGGAATTGGAGGGGACACAGGTTTCGATTGCGTTACAGCACAACGATGGCTATTCGGACAATGTCCGCTCCTTTGCGAACAATATCTACAACGTGGAGGGGGGAACGCACCTTTCCGGGTTCCGTAGTGCATTGACTCGTGTGGTGAATAACTACGGTAAGAAAGCGAATCTCTTCAAAGATACGACGCCAACCGGTGACGACTTCCGTGAAGGCCTGGCGGCGATTATCACGGTTCGCGTGCCACATCCTCAATTCGAAGGACAAACCAAAACGAAATTGGGGAACAGCGAAGTCGAAGGGATCGTGAACTCGGTTGTGCATGAACAGTTATCCAAATTCTTTGAAGAGAATCCGAACACTGCCAAGCGGATTGTGCAAAAAGGATTGCTCGCTGCCGAGGCCCGTGAAGCGGCCCGTAAACAGCGAGAAATGGTTCGCCGAAAAGGAGCTTTAACCTCCAGTGGACTTCCCGAAAAACTGCGTGACTGTCGTAGTAAGGAACTCGACATCACCGAACTGTTCCTCGTCGAAGGGGACTCCGCCGGCGGGTCCGTTGATACCGGTCGGGATTCCAATACGCAGGCCTATCTTCCGTTGCGAGGAAAAATTCTCAACGTCGAAAAAGCACAACTGGTGAAAGTCCTCGATAATGCCGAAGTCGCCAATATGTTCAAGGCGATAGGAATACCTCCGGGGGCTCAACTGGAAGATGTGACCAAGCGTCGTTACGGCAAGATTATTCTAATGACCGATGCCGACGTCGACGGAAGTCACATTCGAACTTTGTTGTTGACCTTCTTCTTCCGGCATATGCGTGAATTGGTCAGTAACGGTTGCGTTTATATCGCTCAACCTCCGCTCTACAAAGTGACACAACGGAACAAGGTGCGTTACGTACAAACCCAGGATGAAATGATGAAAGAACTCATCGAGCTGGGAATGTCCGGGACGACACTAGCCTGCAAAGATGGAACGACCTTCGAAGGGGAACACCTGGAGAAAGTCACCGAGTTGATCAAGCAGCTCGAAGATCCGATCCTGACACTCGAACGCCGCGGGGTCGATTTACGTTATCTGTCGCATCATCAGAAAGACGACAAAGGGGAGCTTCCCCGTTATCGAGTTTTTCTCGGACAGGAAGAACATTGGTTCCTCGACAAACAGGAATTGGATGAGTTTCTAGCGAAAGAAGAAGAGAAACGGGGAGGCGAATTGAAAGTCGCCGATACCGATGCGGATGAGGACGAAGAAGTCGAGTCAACACTGCAAGTCATTGACCTGCACGAAATGCGAACGATCAATGCCGTGCTCAAACAGTTGAATGGTTACGGCATTGTGTTCAAAGATCTGTTGCACGTAGAAATGGTCAACGGCGAACCCGATTACCGATACTTCCTGCAGAACGAATCGGCCGAGATTCCCCTGGATGGGTTACTCGTCTTCCTCAAAGAACTCCGGAAACTGGGCGAAAAAGGCTTCACCCTGACCCGCTTCAAAGGACTGGGTGAGATGGATGCCGAAGACCTGTGGGAAACTAGCATGGATCCCGAAAACCGCGTTCTCCTGCAAGTCACGATGGAAGACGCGGCGGCGGCCGATGAGATCTTCCGCGTGCTGATGGGCGATTCGGTGGAACCCCGCCGGGAGTTCATTGAGAAACACGCGCTGGAGGTGAAAGAGCTGGATATTTAAGAATCAGTCATTCGCATTGATGAGTTGCTGATTCAGCTCCACAAACTCCTCCCCCCAATGATACTCGTCCAGCAATCCTTCCACGGGGCGACCGAGGTGAATCTGCGCGGCGAACAGCGCTTCAATTGTCGCTAAACCAGTGGAGGGGTCGTCGAAGATTTTGGATTTGCGGGGGTAGGCAGTTTGCCACGTGGGGGCGAGGGAACGAACGGGTAAATGGGCGTAGTCCGCTTCCATTTTTTCGGCGAGACGCCAGGTCCCGTCCAGGATAAGTAATCCCTTTTCGCTATCTGCTTCGCTGAGAAGGGGGCCACCGATGCCGAGGCGTACGTAACCTTCGAGTGATTCCGGGCCCTGGTTCGGGTATTTCCAGAAGACAAATTCTTCGCGGCCGCGTAAAGGTTCAATCGAACATTTACTACGTTTCTCTTTGGGATGCACGATGAATATGGTCGGCGGATAAAGTCGTTCGGACATCGGATCAGAGGGGGTTTGCTCAAGCAGGGGAAGACTGGATCGTGTTAATCTGCTGTTGGTAGTCATCAATCTCCTGCTGTAAGCGAGTAATGTCTCCCGGGTCATCCGGTTGTGATTTCGCTGCGGACAGAAGTTGTTGTGCCTTTTGAATTTTCGTTCGAAGAGCGTCGATCTGTTTCTTCTGTTTTTTATTGAGTTTGCCAGCCATGGTGAATTCGTATTCTGGTTAAAAAAACGGTGTTCATCTGTAGTTCCGTGATGTGGACTCGTCCGGAACCGGGTATGATGACCAGGAGATGTAAGGAGAGACTTCTCCATTGTAGAGGTGTTGGGCTGTTTGTATACCCTCCCTCTGTTTCCTAGAGCATTTCCGGGTGGCGCAAGATGGCATTCGTGTTGTGTCGGCATTGTCTGGGTTGGGTTGAACCAGTTCAGCATCGGTGCGGACTTTGCTCGGAACTTCTGAATCTTTCCGAGGGGGATCCTTCTCTCGATGTATTGACGACTCGAATGGGGTTTCTGAATTCCCGTCTCGGTTTCGTGCAGTTACTACGCAATGAGTTACCACAGCTTGGCCATCTGTATTCCACGACCAAAGGTTTTCTCTTCCTGCCCCAGGAAATGCGCGATGTGGTTGATGAGCAAACGGTATGGAAACCGACTTCTTCAAGTGGACACTGGTGGTCCACAGTAAAATCGATGATGCCCCAGGCGGCGCTAATCGACTGGTTTGCCCATCGGTTTCAGGATTCCCAGTGGAATGAAGATCACTTTCCTCCTCCGGAGCTGGATCCGCAAACCCCACAACTTCTGGGAAAGCTACTCATGCAACATCCCGGGGTGTTGTTCATCGAACTGTCTGGCATTCATCAGTATCGAAATCGCAAACGGAACTGGACGTTGTATCGTCAGGGATGTCGGTCGATTCATTTGCGGGTCTTAAGTGACTGGCGCGAGTTTCAAATTCAGATGGAAGAGAAATTGAAGTTGACCTATCCCGGTTCAGCACCGGTCGAAATGCGGTAAGTTCATCTCGTCGATCAAATAACCCAATGGCTGGCGTATGGGAAGTAACCCGGTTGAATTCTGAGGTTCGGCAGGTTCTTTCTCTTCTTCTTTAGGTGGGGGCGCATCTTCCGGGAAACGATATTGGTTTTGTTTCATTCCAAACTGAATCGTGATTGTGGCGATCCCCCAGAGGACAAACGGAGAGGCAGCCCACAGCAACCAATGCAGAGGACCGGGAAACCAGGTAAACGATTCCGCGGGAAGATGCGCGTTTTGGATATCCACTGGTTTCAGATCCACGGAAAAGAGGATCAACAGCCCAATGGTGATCGCCGACAGGAAGGTGAACAGGTTCGTGGAAGAAATCTGCCCAATGAGCAGATACATTAACAGAACGGCGAGGTTGATCAGGAAAGCCTGTAATTGAGCCTGACCCAAATGAGTGGCGGGCACCATCGCCAGCTTTCCGGAGTGCAGTCGGCTCAGAAAATAGAGCAGCACAGACAGATACAAGATGGTGACTGGAAGTGCCCAATTGCCTGTCGGAAAAGTAAACAGGATGCCGGAAATATCGCTTTCACGTAACCAGACGGTGAGAGGTTTCTTGAAATTGAAGACGAGCAACATACCGAACACAAAGAAGAGGCTGAAGATATCAATGGATTTACTGGATGTATCTTCTGCGGGAGGGGCGAGTCCTTTGTTGACGAGTCGGATCAGTCCCAGAGCGGTTCCGAATCCCATCAAACACCCGAAGAGTTGTTCCATCACGGTCCAGTAACCAAATTCCTGTAACCAGGCATATTTCCCAATCGGTCCCCATTTGGCGGTTCCAACCATCTGGATGAAATCGGCCAGGCTGAAACCAAAAGCTCCCGCGATGAATCCGTAAGAGACCAGCATGAAGGTGGCCCAGTTCCGGTGATAGATCGTGTATCCCGCGAGGGCGATTTGCATGCCCAGAACGCCCGCCCAGGTTTCCGCACGATGCGGATTCATGCGTAATCCGGCCAAATCAATCAGGAAATACATTCCCGCAAACCAGCCGACTGCCAGCAGTAAGATTAAGGCATTCGCATTTCTCCAACGGGGAACAGCCACCCAGAGAAGACCATTAATTCCAATCGTCAACAGTACGCTGAGCCAGTTGGTGTCGTGTAGCCAATAGGTGTAACCACGAACCTCTTCACCACCTTCATAATACAGCAGGCTTTCGCGGAACAGATTCAAATGGTGCCACCACGCATCGGCAGTTGCTTCGCCTTGACCGAGGAAATGTTCAAAAATCGGTTCGAGAAGCGAGAGGTACACGATCCCTAACCAAGCGGAATACATGATTGTCAGCGGCCAGATAAACTGTTGCAGCCAACTTCTAGATTTTGTTAAGGCGAGCCCTAAAAACCCGGCTCCGATGCCGCTATATAACCCTCCGACCAACCAGAGGGACGCATACCCAAACAGTGAATTGCGCAGGGTTCCTCCTTTGGAATAACCAATGATGATGCCATAGCTCGATTGCCCGCCGACCCCCCAGCCGATGGAACAGACGAAGGCCAGAATCGCCGCGCGTCGCCACCAGTCGGGCCGCATGGCCAAGACAGCCAGGGTCGCCCCGAGCATCGCCCCCGGCATCATGGCTCCCCGCGAATGACCGAACGCTCCCCGAATCCCCCAACCGGCCCCCATCACGAGTGTGCAGGCCGCAAGCAGGGCCAACATCTGGCCTGTAGAAAGTCGGGACGAAGACGAAACAGCCGGAGCAGTAGATGAGGACATGATCGGAACCGAAGGGAAAGAGTGTGAGGAGTACTGTAGCGCGTAGGCGAAACAAAACCCTGATGGGAGGAAGTTAGGAGGAGAAAAAAATTCAAGCCGTGACTGGTGAAGGGAGATTCAGAAAATTCGTCAGCAGCTTAATCCCTGCCTCAGTGAGAAAACTTTCCGGGTGAAACTGCACGCCGTGCACTTCGTAGTCACGATGTCGCAGACCCATCAGTTCTGGTTCATAACCGGGCTCTCTTACCCAGGCGGTGGCGATTAACTCGGGAGGCAAAGTTTCTTCAGGGACAATTAAGCTGTGATACCGGGTGGCAATGAAGGGATTTTCCAACCCGGCGAATACCCCTTTTCCATCATGCTCGATCTCGGAGACTTTCCCGTGCATCAACCGGGTGTGTCGTACGACTTTCGCGCCGTAAACTTCGGCCATACTCTGATGCCCCAGGCAAACCCCGAGGACTGGTATTTTCGGTCCAAAGTGGTCAATCACCTCTTTGGAAAGGCCTGCTTCCGAGGGAGTACACGGCCCGGGAGAGATCAGGATCCGTTCCGGATTGAGTGCTTCAATTTCCTCGATCGTCAACTGGTCATTTCGGGCGACATGGATGTCGAGGGAGGAATCGATCTCCCCGAATCGTTGTACGAGGTTGTAGGTGAAAGAATCGTAATTATCGAGAACGAAAATCATGTCTGTGGGCCCGATCATCCGGGAGGAATTCAAAAGTGAAGTTGTGGAACAGGCATCTTAACATTCACCCCAAGGAGGAACCAGATCCGAAGGGCTGAAACTGGGGATCGGAAAACCTGTACGCAACCCTGTCAAATCCGGAAAAAGGGGGGAGAGGAGGGGGGTGAGGTTTGGAACCCTGCGTCTGTTCTGCATATACTCGAAACAGTCGTTTCAGGTCTGTTTCAGGGTTTCTTGCAAGATAGATTCGTGAGTTATGAAAAAGGTTCGTTGGGGTATTCTCAGTACGGCGAAAATCGGGACAGTCAAAGTCATTCCAGCGATGCAGCAAGGGGAATTGTGTGAGATCATCGCTATTGCCTCCCGAAACCTGGAGAATGCCAAATACGCCGCAACGGATCTGGGAATCCCCAAGGCATACGGCTCCTACGAAGAACTCCTCGACGATCCCGAAATCGATGCGATCTATAATCCATTGCCCAACCATCTGCATGTGGAGTGGTCGATTAAAGCGTTGGATGCCGGGAAGCATGTGCTGTGCGAAAAACCGATCGGTTTGACCTCGGAAGAGGGGCAAAAACTGGTTGCGGCGGGAGAACGGTCTCCCCATCTGAAACTGATGGAAGCCTTCATGTACCGACATCACCCCCAGTGGCAACAAGCCAAGGAATGGGTGAAATCAGGTCAAATTGGGGACTTACGAACGATCCAGACCGCCTTTTCCTACTACAACGATGACCCGAACGACATTCGGAACCGGCCTAATGCGGGCGGAGGGGGGTTGATGGACATCGGCTGTTATCCAATTTCCCTCTCCCGGTTTATCTTTGACGAAGAACCAAAGCGGGTTTTCGGGTTGGTCGAAATTGATCCCAAATTCCAGGTAGACCGACTTGCCTCGGCGATTTTGGAGTTCAGTCATGGTACGGCTACCTTTACCTGTTCGACGCAACTTGCTCCCTACCAACGGGTTAACATTTTTGGGACAGAGGGACGAATCGAAATCGAAATCCCGTTTAACGCCCCTCCAGATAAACCGTGCAAAATCTGGCTGGAAACGGCTGAGGAGCTGCATTTGACCGAGATTCCGGTCTGTGATCAGTATACGATTCAGGGGGATCTCTTCTCCAAAGCGATTTTGGAGGATACCGCTGTGCCTACCCCGATTTCTGACGCCGTTGCCAATATGCGGGTCATCGAGGCGATTAACCATTCCAGCAGCAAACAGACCTGGATTCCGGTCCCCTGGAGCTGATTTTCCCCTGCGGAAGTGGTTTCCTGTTGTAGGGGCTGTTCGGTTCGACCTGATTGCAGGTGAGTTCGGCAATTATTGCGGTTCTACGCAGCCCGGGAATATTCTGAAAGAAGCCTCGTTTTCTCATCCGATTTAGAGAAAGATAATCCAAATATTGTGGGGAGGGTACGGAATAACCCGTTGAGAACCCTTTTCCCTCTTTATATGATGTCTTTGCTGTTTCGTAATGGATTATGGCAACGCAATGGACGTGTTCCGCTTTTGATTCCCCTCAAGCCGCTCGGGTCACTCCCAGTCCGGCTCCAGGCAACGAGATCATGACGATCCACTGGACAGGGAACTGGTTTGTTTTTTTACCCGCAGGAGCAACAGATTCCATGAGCGAAAGTCTTTCAGTCAATCTGACCAAACCACAACTTGATGTTCTGATGCGCGGTCTCCGCTACGTCCGTAGTTCCTACTTGATGGAGCCGGAAGAACCGTCCGATCAGGTTCTCGCCAATCGTCAGGCAAAATTGTCCGAGCTAGCCGAGCTTAAGGATTACCTGGAAAAAGCGATCCCTAGCGGAGAAACCGCCAAGGTTTAAGATCGGTTTCTCTCATAAGTGAGTAGCCCGTACAATCACGAAGTGTAGTGCGGGTCGCACAGCGGCAGGCAGGCTTTGAACTAGACCGGCTTGAGTAGATCCAGCGTGGCGAAAATCAACACTCCGCTTGTACCAGCAGCACCCAGACCAATTTGCATGATTGTCTGGGTTACTCATTTCGGATTCAATTTTGTGGTCCCCTCCACACCGTAGTTAATTTAATGGCCCCCGCCTAATGCGTTATCGACATGTCTGTATTGAAGCGATCAGTTACACGCTCCCTCCGCATGTCGTCACTTCGGAAGAGTTAGAACAACAACTCGCTCCTGTCTATGACCGGTTACGACTCCCTGAGGGGCGTCTCGAATTGATGTCCGGCATTAAAGAACGCCGGTTTTACGATCCTGGTACGCTCCCCGGAATGATCAGTGCGCAAACGGCCCGCAAGGCGATTACGGAGTCCGGTCTCGATCCCAATCTATTCGGCGCACTCATTCATGGCTCGGTCTGTCGTGATCAGATGGAACCCGCCACCGCTTGTGGTGTTCATCATGCCGCCGGGTTGCCGCAATCGGGTTATGTTTTTGACGTGAGTAACGCCTGTCTTGGTTTACTGAATGGGATGATCCTGATTGCTGATTTGATCGAACTGGGTCGAATTGAGGCGGGGATTGTTGTGGGGACTGAGATTGCGCGGAACCTGGTGGAGGGCACGATTGAATCTCTCCTCAAGGATGAAACGTTAACTCGGCAATCGATCAAACCGGCGTTTGCTTCTCTTACGATTGGCTCGGGTTCTGCTGCGATAGCCCTCTGTCACGAACGTCATAGCACCACCGGTCGCCGCTTACTGGGAGGCCAGTTACTGGTGGATACGACCAGCCATAATTTATGCGAAGGGGGAGTCGAACAAGCTCAACATGGTGATTCGCGTCCGCGTATGAATACCGATTCCGAAGCGTTATTACACGCGGGTGTCGATCTGGCCGCCAAAACCTGGGAAGAGACCCGGCGAATTCTGGAATGGTCGAATGCCGATGTGAATCGCGCCGTGACGCATCAAGTTGGCCGCGCTCATCGAAAGTTGCTTCTGGATCGACTGGAATTACCAGAGGACATTGATTTTCCAACAGTCGAATGGCTGGGAAACACGGGCGCCGTCGCACTACCAACTGCTGCTGCGATTGCTTCCGAAGAAGGGGCGATTAAACCTGGTGATCATGTTGCCTTGCTTGGCATCGGCAGCGGTCTCAACTGCATTATGCTGGGGGTCGATTGGTAGATCGGCTGGACCGTCAGTTTAAGACATCGGTTGAGAATGTCGAATTTAGTTCTCTGCTTGATAATTCGCTGAGATGACAATGCCGTAGAGCGTTAGATGGGGCTCGAGAATGGCCTCTGGAAATTGGGGGGCGAGGAGAGTGGCTCCCCCTCCAGTAAGATAAAGCTCGGGGAGAATTTCGCCGGTCTCTTTTGCAAGCTCTGTTAACTGCGTGATAAGTTCACGCACAGCACCGACTTGACCCCAAAAGAGACCACTTTGCAGTGCCGCTCGGGTGTTTTTACCTAACCCATGGGGAGGGGCTGTGTGTAACTCTTCCACTGGGATTTCCGGGAGGAGGGCCGTGTAATGGTGCAACGCTTTGGCCGACATTTCAAAGCCCGGGAGAATCGAACCTCCACAGAACTTGCCTGCGGAATCAATCCAATCAACAGTGCAAGCAGTGCCACAACTGACAATGATGGCGGGTTGTTTTTCTGATCGAGCCGCATTCACCCCAATCGCATTGAGCAGGCGATCCATGCCGACCTTGTCCGGATGATCGACATTTATTTTCAACGGCAATTGTCGCGAGACCTGATAGGGTTCGGGTAATTCATATTCTCCACAGAGTTCAACAAGCTCATTGATGACGGGAGGATTCGAGCCGGAGAAGAGGACTTGGGAGACAGGGATCTTCGATTGGTGAACCCAGTCGACAAGACGTGTAAACGGCACCGGTTTTCCCAGCGGGATGACGAGATCCTGATAACAGGTCGGTCGTGCTCCTGATGGCGCAGCGTGATCCAGCAGCCCGATTTTTATTCGGCTGTTCCCTGCATCAATGGCGATCACACGTTGGTTCACGAGACGAGTTTCCTCAAAAAAAATTCCAGCCATAGAGTACCATCTCCAGGGCTGGAATCGTATTCGAATTAATTCGGTTTTTATGGGTCGAAGACCTTTAGCCTTCCTGTAAGGCTTTGGTGATTTCGACGACCGCCTGCTTTCCGTCACCGTACAGCATTTGAGCATTTGGTGCGGCGAAGAGCGGGTTAGGGATACCAGCGAAACCGGGAGAAAGGGATCGCTTAATCACGATCACCGTTTTTGCTTTATCGACATCGATGATCGGCATCCCGGCGATCGGACTATTGGGGTCAGTCCGGGCGAGGGGGTTCACGACGTCGTTTGCTCCGAGGACGATTGCCATGTCGATTTGTTCCATCTCGCTGTTGACTTCGTCGGCTTCTTTGAGCATCTCATAAGGAATGTCGGCTTCCGCCAACAGAACATTCATATGCCCCGGCATCCGACCGGCAACCGGGTGAATACCGAACTCGACTTTGACTCCACGTGAGGTGAGTTCATTCGTCAA
>JAGQQC010000069.1 GCA_020426395.1 Planctomycetaceae bacterium | reverse complement strand
TTTCTCGATATAAATATCCCGTTGCGGGATATAGGCTTCCGGTTGGTAGTAATCATAATAGCTAACAAAATAGGCCACGGCATTGTTCGGAAAGAATTCCTTGAATTCTCCATATAACTGTGCGGCCAACGTTTTATTGTGCGAGAGTACCAAAGTCGGGCGTCCAATCTGCTGGATGACATTCGCCATCGTGAACGTCTTCCCAGAACCGGTCACTCCCAACAGAACCTGGTCTTTCCGGTCCTCCCGGATCCCCTGCAACAGTTGTTCGATCGCTTTCGGCTGATCACCACCCGGTTGAAACTCACTCACCAGATTAAACGGGGACATACAAACTCCAGTGATTCGCTGAATTCAGTTTTGATAATAAGTGATTATAGTCAGCCCGGCATTAATTGGCAGGGATTCCTCACCTGGGAGATGACTCTTTCAAACGAGAAATTGGACCAACAGGGAGGCTCCCACAAACTTGATGACCAACAATACAATTCCGGTCACCACGCCAGCTCCTATGAGTAATAACCCCAGCTCCGCAGCATGGAGCTGGAAAACCATTGATCGACTGGAACCGATGCGAACCATCGTTTTGATTTCCGCCTGTCGGATTTGCAACGTGAGCCAGCCAATCAGCAACAGCAGACAACCCGTTGTGATTCCCATCAGAACCGCCGCCAGGTCGAGAAAAAACCGAAACTGAAAGACGACCTCCATCAACTCATCGACTACTTGCGAGGGTGATACGATTTGATACTCGGCCTCGTCCGAAACATATTGCCCTCGAAGTAGCGTCGATTCTCGATCTCCGAGAGGATCGAAAATCACTGCCGTAATCGGAAAATCGAGCTGTTCCCCATGAAAATGAAACTGACCGATGTTCTCATCCGTGATCTCGGTATAAGGTAACAGAGCCGCGGCTCCTAACGTTTTCTGCGTCTCTTCGGGATTCTTGCCCTGGACGTTGTGGTCGGTATCAGGCGAACCTGAATGACCATGCCCAATTCCAGTCGCGACCCAAGCGGTTTGCACCGTGACAAACACGGCGTCATCATCAGCAGATTGGTTTTCCTTCAGGACTCCAGAGACGTTCAAGCGTAAGGGAGGTATCCCGGCGATACTGAAGACATTCGTCGCATCCACAGTCAAATGATCTCCCGGATGAACATCCCAATCCTTCGCGACTTGGGCCCCGACAACACAATCTCCCAAGCGGCCAATCGACCTTCCTTCTGCAATCAACAAATCGCGAAACGGAAAATAGCCGCTCGTTGTCCCGACCAATGGGGTCCCTTGAACGGTTAACTGTCTGTGCAGTGGGAAAGCCGTTCCTAAATCGGTACGCGAAAGCCGGTCATACTCGCGATAAGGAATCGTTGGTAGCGCCGGTTCCTTGAAATACAAAACGTGCAATGCCAAATCAAACCGGCTTCCCCGAGCGCCGACAACCAGCGGCGTTGCATCCGCTCGTGAGCGAAGTTGCGATTCAAAATCGACGATCAACATCCGGGATACTAACGGCAGCGAAAAGGTAATCGCCAGACAGAACATCAGCAGTAGGGACCGGGTCCGATAGTACTTCAGTGCATTCCAAGCCAGAAACAGAGGTCGCCACATAATTGATATACGTCTTTAGCTCTCGAAGATTATTTTTCAAACTGGGGAACTTACCAGACTGGCAAAATCCAGCCGGTGTTCAAAAAGGGTAAACAAAGCAGGATCGTGCGTAGACATAATCAGCATCGCTTTCTGTTCCCGCGAATATTCGAACAAGACATCCATGACTCGCTCGGCGTTGGTTTGATCAAGACTGGCAGTCGGTTCATCTGCCAGGATGACCTGCGGTTGGGTGATCAACGCCCGGCAAATCGCCAATCGCTGCTGCTCTCCTACGGACAGGGAAGTGACTCGGTTTTGTAAATAGCTGGAGAGCCCTAACTGCTCCGCCAATTGATACGCTCGAAATTCGACGTCGGAAGATCGTTCCAGCACCGGGTTCAAGTAATAGGGAAGTTGAATGTTTTGCACCACATTCAGGTAGGGAATCAATTCAAAGCTCTGAAAAATTAAACCACACTGACTGATACGCAAGTTTCGACGCTCAGTCTCAGACATCTGATGGAGAGGTTTTCCCAATAATTCAATTTCTCCCGCTTCGGGTTGCAGAATCCCGGCGAGCAGCGAGAGCAATGTCGTTTTTCCACTCCCACTCGGGCCGATTAAAGCCGCTTGCTCTCCTTCTGGCACCATCCAGGAAGGCAAAGACAACTGAAACCCGGATTCCGGATAATGAAATTGGAGATTCGTCACTTGTAACATAGAAAGTCTTCATCTCAGTGGAATGATCGTGTTTGAGGCTCACTTTGAATCTAGATCCCGCGAATCCGGGTTTCATACTTGATCCGATTTTCACTTTTCACCATGAGCCCTGTAATTTTCCATTTATGGTCAACCGGACTGACCTCAAAGAGCCCCCGATATTCAATAGTGCGAGAATGAATATGTCCCCAATGCTCGACGGTCCCGACAACTTGCCAGTGACCATCGACGGAAAATGCACGTGGATCAAGCTGTCCGGTCGCTTCATCCAAATTTGGTTCGCTAATTTCTGACGAAATAATCTTTACGTCTGTCACACGCGCCACAGGTCCCCCCTGCTCTTCGATGACGAGTTCCTTCTTCATTTGGAGATACAGATCACTCAACATCTCTCCGGCAACGGCCTGCTCCAAGCTGTCGTAAATCTTCTCCTCCTGACGATTTTCCATCGCGTAATAAATGTTGCGCAGCAAATCGTCAAACAGATTTTTCGCTTCCGACTCCGACAGTTTCGCTGGAGGAGCAATCCAGTTAGCCGCATCAATGCGTGCAAAAGGTATAAATGCCATCCCTAGTCCGACCACCAGCAATAGACCGGGCATGGTTAATCGGCGACTTCGGAGCAATAATACAAACGCCCCCACCAGGCAAAGCAAGGCCGGTATCGAAACAGGATAGGAAGCAGGCGGAGGCAACTTCACATCAAACGCATGGATCTCCCGCCAAGGTTCGACGGCTTTTTCACTTTTCCAGGTAAAGGTATTTTCATCGTTTAGGCGGGACAACTCCGTTTTGATCGTCTTGCCATCTACGTAAACGGTCCCTTTCACATCCCACAGATACCGATTGAAAAAATCCCAGGTCAAATTCACTTCTGCCGGTGGCTCTTCCAGCGGATAGGTGAGAATGACTCCCACGCGCCCGTTTGCCATGCTGACACTCTGTTCGGGAGCCTGTTGAGCGAAATCCCGGAAATCAAGTCCATAAAAATCGATACGGTTGATTTCTGGCTCCAACTGCTTGCCGTTTACTTTGAGGGGATTCTTCTGCTTTAGAAAATTCCGGACGACCTCCCGTGCCTTCGGCTGCTCGGCCACTGTCAAAAATGCAGGATCCTCCCGACCAATTTCCAGACTTTGTTCCAGCGTCGCCACTGGAATGAGAATCTCATGTCGAACTTCTCTGGGTTCGATGTAGAGAAAAGAATAAACCGCTCCGTAGCTCGTGATACCCAGCAATTCTTCCTCTTCCGAGTTCTGCTCGTCTCCTTCAGTCGCGTCGACAGTTCCGGGCGTGTCATCACTTGCGTCCGGATTTTCCCAGTTGAATCGCAAATGAAATGGTTCCCCCGGGATCATCAGTTTTTCATGACGACGTTTCGCCCCTTCCTGGAGTACGCGTAATTGTGTTTCTGCTGGGACTCCAATTGCCGCGTTCCCCATATCCTGCCGAAAGGTCAGAAATTCCGGTTTATCAACCGGATATTCCAATGTGTAGGTCAACTGGAAAAACATCAGTGATGGCAGAGGCAATCCTTCCTCCGGGATGTCAAACTCACGTATGTTGACGACCTCACCCTTGAGCGTATTTCCATCCTTGTCGAGGATCACAAAATGTTTGAGTAAAAAGTCCTTGTGAAGTTCCATTCCCTTCCGAATGGTTTCAGGCTCCAAAAGATCCTGATCGTTTGGTTGCAAATCGTGAAAGAGGTACAGATCCTCCACGAAGATCTCGATCTTCGCCGAAACCTTGTCAGGGAATACCCGGACATAAGCATTCGTCAATGAAATCGGGTGAGCTTGTACCGTAGCGGGGAGACAGAAAGCTGCCCAACCAACTAATAACAAAGCCAACAGCAAATAACGGTAAATCGAGCGGTTCATCCGCAATAATCGCTCCCAGATTACGAGAGTTGAAATATCTGTTTAATTCGGTTCAACAAGACGGAGTAAAGGTCGGTCTATTACAATTCCTCCCCGCTATTATAGGCAAATCCTGGTCTGAAGTCTGGTGAACTGGTCCGTTCGTAGCGAACCTGACGAATGGAAAAAGAGTCCGATCAGATGGAAATTCCGGTTTACTCTGCGGAATTTCACTGTAACGCTCTCCTTCTATGTCCACTTGCTCATTGCATTTGATAAATCTGTCCAGTCCCAGTTAAAAAGTGGCGGGGATGAAGACCCGAAACTCGTCATTCGCCCCATCGGGCTTTATAATACCACACCGGCATTCTTTATCCTCATACCAGAGCCCCAGGCAGGAACAGCAGACTCGTTGTAGCTCTACACTTGTATCAATGGCGACTGAAACGACCGAACCATTCAAAATTCCGGAAACTTCTGTCGGATTTGTAGAAACGCAAACCGCCACGTTGTTCGCGCCTCCACACCCGCTCGAAACTCAAGGGGGGTCACGTCTGGGGCCAATTCAGGTCGCTTATGAGACCTACGGAACACTCTCCCCGGCTCGTGACAATGTGATCTTCATCTGTCACGCACTGACTGGGGATGCCCATGCTGCCGGTTACCATGACAACAGCAAAAGCAAGAAACCTGGTTGGTGGGAAGACTTTGTCGGACCCGGCAAGGGATTGGATACAGAGAAATACTTTGTAGTTTGCGCCAATGTCCTGGGGGGATGCATGGGAACAACAGGTCCCGGCTCAATCAATCCCGAAACGGGTGAGCACTACAGCCTGGATTTTCCTGTCGTCACCATCAACGACATCGTCCGCGTTCACCATGAGTTACTGCGTTCACTGGGCATTGAAAAAGTTCTCGCGGTCGTCGGCGGCTCCCTGGGTGGGATGCAAGCGCTCGAATGGGCAGCCAGTTTTCCGAATGAAGTAGGAGCAGCGATTGCGATCGCTTCATCTGCAAACGTCTCCGCACAGAGCATTGCGTTTAATACCGTTGGACGCCGTGCGATTCTTGCTGATCCACAATTTCTGGAAGGCCGTTTCTACGGCGATCAAGGCCCTCGCTACGGCCTCGCACTCGCACGGATGCTCGCCCATATTACTTATCTGTCGGAAGCCTCGATCGAGATGAAGTTCGGTAGGCGCCTGCAGGATACCGACAAACTGACTTACAACCTGCTTAAAGAGACAGAGTTTCAAATCGAAAGCTACCTGCATTACCAGGGAAGACGATTCGTGGAACGGTTTGATGCCAACAGCTATCTTTATTTGACCAAAGCGATGGATTACTTCAATATCCATGAAAGCTATGGTTCCCTGGCCAATGCGTGGAAAGAGTCCACTGCCCGGTTTTTAATTGCCTCGTACGACTCAGATTGGTTATTTACCACCAGCCAAAGTAAAGAGATTGTGACTGCCCTCAATGAGACAGAAAGACACGTTTCGTTTATTGAGTTCAAATCTCCCTATGGCCATGACTCGTTTCTGCTCGAATGCGATCAACTTGCTTCGGCAGTAAAGCCGTTCCTGGCTCAAACCTACGCCAGTATTCAACAAAACCGAGAGTAAACCGCACACCTGTTTTACTCTACTAAATAATTTCCTTAACGATTCCATGAACACAACAGTCACTCACAATGATCATGATGCCAAGCCTTCACCTGAGTGGAAGCTGAATGAGCGACGGTACTGTATGCCGAATACAGAACTGGCGGTGACAGACGACATCATTATTTCTCATATCGAACCCTGCAGCCGAGTGATCGACCTGGGTTGTGGCGATGGGCGTCTGTTGGCAAAACTACGCGATCAATCCGATTGCTCGGTAATGGGAATCGAACTTGAGGAAAAAGGGGTCCTCGAAACAATCAATAATGGCGTTCCAGTCATACAGGCCAACTTGGATCTCGGAATTCCGGAAATCCCCTCGGGCTCTTTTGACTGGGCAGTCATGACGCAAACCCTGCAACAGGTTCGTCATCCCAAATTTGCCCTTCAGGAAATGATTCGCATTGCTCGACGAATGATTGTGGCGGTCCCGAATTTCGGTTTCTGGAAAGTTCGCTTACAGGTCGTCTGGCAGGGACGGGCTCCGGTCACGGAAACGTTACCCTACTCCTGGTACAACACTCCAAACCTGCACCTGATGTCGATTTCCGATTTTCGATATCTAACCGTCGGCCAGCTCAATTGCCGAATCGTGAAAGAGATCCCGATTATTAACGGAGCGGCAGTCGAACGGGCCTGGGCATCCAACCTGCGTGCCGAAAGCGTGGTCTACATCCTCGAAAGCCCACAATCCTGAGCGAACCACATTCCTTAACGTACTTATGGGCAATCGTGAGGAGGGAGGGGCTCATACCTACATTCGTGTACGTTGTCATGGCTGTTTGTTATAGACTACTCCGGTATCGACCAGAGTAAAACCGGTTCCCAGCACCATCTGAGTGAGCGAGGTATTGTTTTCGTTGCAGAGAATTTCCACATTGGTGATTAATTCTTCCCGCAACCGCTGGCAAACCATGCTAATCAAAACCTGTTTGTAAAGCTGGTCGGTCTGTCCTGGTGCCAATTCAAGATCTACCAGCCCGATCGCTCGCTGACGCCAGGTGGAGATGTAGAGATCCAGCCCGACGATTGTCACATGCGCGACTTCGGGGCCTCCCTCTTTGGGAACCAGACCGAAACGAAGCGTGTCCAGTCTTCCCATCCGGGTGACCCACCACCAATTGGGAGAGCCAAGCGGTTCGGACAAAGAGAGCGCCATTTTGCGGCGAATCGTCGTCACTCGAAAATTGATCGGCTCTCTTCCCGTGTTCAAATCTCGCTGATAAATCAGGTATTTCGAATTGGGACAGTATCCGTGAGAAGTAAGAAATTGATCAGCAAACGGATCAGATTTAAGAAAGCCGGCAGGCGCCGTTCCGCCGTATAACCCCACATAGAAGGGGGCATCCTCTGGCGCAGGACCAGCCTGAATCGTCTGGGCCCCTTTTTGGTGTAAGTATTCCTCAGCCCGTCGAAGTAATTCAGTTCCGATTCCGGTATTTCGTAGCGGAGGAACGACCATCAACTGACAGATAAGTCCTCGGGAATAATCAAGCCCGGAGCGATCCGGATTCGGCCCGAATCCGGCGTGGATGACACCGACTAACTTGCCCTCTTCAATGGCCAGAATCAAACCCTTCCGGTCAAAATAGGGTTGAGAGAAGACTAACCGTTCAAAGGCATCGGCAGTAAATCCAGCGGCAGCGCCCCGACCGAGTTGGCAGGCATGCCATAACTCGACCAATTTTGGTGGATCAGAATTCTTGAAGGTGCGGTACTCTACCACCTAACAAGTGCCCTCATAGAAGCATGAAAAAAGCGACGCCAAGTGACGTCGCACTGAATTGTCCAATTCCACGTGCAGGGCGATGCGTCTAAAGCAATCACCCAAATGTCTCGCGCTGTTAAACTGGCATAATCACGATTCCCAGTTGGTCTGTAGAATAGACGCTGCTGTTCAGGATGGCAATATGCTTTGAGCAAAGGCGTACTGAATAAGTCTGATTCTACTGGAACAAAACTGACTTCCAGTTTCAGGAAAGCAAGCCTTCTGCCGCTTTCACAATCTCGTTTGATGTCAGCCCATATTTTTCCAGGAGACCATCTCCGTCACCACTTTCGGCAAACGTGTCTCCCAAATTGACGAATGCGACCGGAACGGGACTATTCTCACAGACAACCATCGAAACGGCTGACCCCAGGCCACCGTGGGACAGATGCTCTTCAGCGACAACAATTTTACCGGTCTCTTTGGCCGCAGCGATGATTGCTTCCTCATCAATCGGCTTGACGGTGTGCATGTCGATCACCCGGACAGAATGTCCTTTTTTCTCAAGCTCAGTCGCTGCATCCAAGGCAGCCGGAACCATCAGGCCATTTGCGATCAGCGTGATGTCGTCCCCTTTCTTGAGAGTAATTGCCTTGCCAATCTCGAAATCACAACCACCTTGATAAACGGCGGGAGCTTTGGGGCGTCCCAACCGAAGGTAGGTCGGACCTTTGTGATCCAGCATCGCTTTGGTCGCAGCTTTGGTCGAAACCGCGTCGCAGGGAACCATCACAACCACTCCAGGCAGTGAACAAGCGAGGGCGACATCTTCAATTCCCATCTGAGAAGGACCATCTTCTCCGATAGAAATTCCCGCATGGGAACCTACGAGTTTGACATTCAAAGCGGGAAAAGCGACTGACATACGAATCTGATCGTAAGCATTGCACAACAAAAATGCGGCAAAACTGGCCACGACCGAAGTCTTTCCGCTGGAAGCCAAACCACCGGCAACCGAAACCATATTGCTCTCAGCAATACCGACGTTAAATGCCCGATCCGGAAAGGCCTGAGCGAAAGGTTCCGTGCGGGTTGAGTTACCGACGTCACCATCAACGGTTACGACGTCTTTGTATTCGCTGCCAAGGTCCTTAAGCGCGTCCCCGAAGGCATCGCGGGTCGCTTGACCCAGTTTCAGTCCACTTGCTTCACCTAGTGCCATTCTTTTATCTCTTTATCTGAAATTTTCTCTTGTCGGAGATATTGGTGTAGTTTCTGATCCACTCTCTAAGGCGTTTTCTATGAGAAAGCGGGCTTAGGAGAGCATTGCGAGAGCTTTTTCGGCCATCGCAGGTGGGAGTGGCTTGCCGTGGAAGTTCGTGTCGCCCGCTTCTTCCAGCAAGGGCAGAATGCCATCCCCTTTTTTCGTCTTGGAGACAATCATCTTGGGGCGGTCTGTGATACTCTCAGCAGTTTTCAACGCTTCGACAACTTCTTCCATCGAATTACCACTGATCGTCTGCACGTGCCAGCCGAATGGTTCAATTTTCTTCTGGAAGTCGCCCATATCGAGAACTTCTTTAGTAGAGCCAGTCTGTTGATAGCCGTTTTGATCGATGATCGCGGTCAGGTTGCCAACTTTATATTTCGCAGCCGAAGCCAGGGCTTCCCAAATCTGCCCTTCCCCCATTTCACCATCGCCAATAACCACAAAAACCTTGGAACTGGTTTTATCAACACGAGCTGCCAAAGCTTGCCCCAGACCAATGGAAAGTCCTTGTCCGAGTGACCCCGTAGAGGCTTCAATGCCAGGCAAACGTTTCAGATTGGGGTGACCTTCGAGCGGGCTGCCCAATTTTCGCAGGGTGCTCAACTGATCTTCGCTGAAAAAACCCGCCTCAGCCATCGCCGCATAGAGAACAGGAACAGCATGCCCTTTACTGAGAACGAAACGATCTCGCTCCGGCCAGCCAGGATTTTTGGCATCGTAATTCATGAAGCCGCCAAAGTACAAAGCGGTCACCACTTCTACTGCAGAAAGACTGCTCGAAGGATGCCCACTGTTCGCAGCGGTCGTCATCTTGATAATATTTTTGCGAAGCGTCGTTGCGATTTGTTTTAGTTCGTCGATTGACAACTTCAGTCCCTCATTCTTTTCGAAGTCTAGTTGGCTAATCTCGGTTGAAGCGACCAACGCCTCCCCCGTTAGAAATATCCCGTAATAAGATTCAGGCCAGACTTCCGATTTTTCAGGAGAGCGAATTTGTAGCGACTCGCTCCTGGGCGTTCCCTTTCTGCCAGAAAGAACTGAACGTGGACGCCTGCGTACCCGAATCAATGTTGTTCTCTTATAATAAGTTCAGTCCCGGTTCGCAAATGTGCGGGACGAACAAAGTTGCCACTGACAGGGGTTTGCGGTAAATGTGTTTGGCTCAAATACACCCTCGACTGCTACTCCCCCAAATTTCGTCCGTTATTCGTCCTCTTCACAAAGATTTCATTCGGACGAACGAATCAATTAAAAGCATGGGCATCCTGACATTTTGGCCTGGCCCGTTTTTCTTCCCGTATCGACTCCGAAGCACAAAATCATGAACACCTATACCGATGAAGAACTGATCGCTTATCTGCAGGAACAGCTTTCCAGCGAACAGGCGACGGAGATTGAGGAAAACTTACGTAATTCCCCCGAATTGACCACTCGACTTGCCGCACTGGCCGATGCGTCTTTTCGGGATCACCATTCCGTGGGACAAATCTGGAGACGAGAACAACTTAGCTGCCCGTCGCGTAGCCAATTAGGGGCTTGGCTACTGGGAACAATTGATTCAAAACGGGCAAAATACATCGACTTCCACCTCAATACCGTGGGATGCCGACTCTGCAATGCGAATCTGGACGACTTAAAATCGGCTTCTGAAGAACAAAAGTCAGCGCATAACCGCCGTCAGAAATATTTCCAGACCTCGATCGGTTATCTCAAAAAATCGTGAGCCGATTCCCAAAAAAAGATTTTCTTTTGGGGTAGATTTCGTGAAACTAAAGGGAGCCCGTTCAGGTCGGATCAGGAGCTGCAGTTGGCCCCGCGCCAAAAACATCGTCAGCTTCGAGAAAGATTTTTGTGCGGGAACATCCTTTCTGAACCTGTCCAGGAAATGTGTTCGCAGGTTTCTGATTTCATCACGATGATGACGCAACCCTTTGTTCGTTCTCCGATAGCCAGAGCAGCTTTATGTCTTCCGTACTGAACGTGTTGACCAGTTCGTTTCCGGCTGGCTCTATATTCCACACACGAATCCGAGTTGCCTATTCGCTCCCGGTCTTCTTCTTATTGATTTTGCTGAAGAAGTCCGATGATTTGCTAATCGCCGCCTCTTTGATACTGATTTTTCTCGCCAGCGTTCTCTTCCAGGTCTTGATGCAATTAGCCGTCGTCAGACATTCTGGTGGAGAAGTTACCGAAGTTGTTCTCTGGCCTCTCGGTTCACTCGCGCGGATTCAACTCGGTTTCAAGCTGAATGGGCGACTTCTCACCTGGCTTTCTGTCCCGCTGAGCCACTTGCTGCTCTGCCTCGTGACGTTGCCGGTGATGTTTCATATTGAATCAATTTCCAGTCTGTTCAGCCTCTATTCCTTACCAGTCAACCAGTTTTCTATGGAGTTCTTATCCCAACTCGGTTGGGAATTTATTGCGCTCGCCTTTTATATCAACTTGATGCTATTTGCGATCAATCTCTTTCCCGTTCTTCCCTTAAGTTTAGGACGCGTTGTAGAGGAACTTCTGCTGGGTCGCTTCAGCACAAATTCCGTCAATCGGGTTCTACATAGTTTCACCACATTTTTCGGTTTCACCCTACTGCTGGTGGGAGTTATCTTCTCACACGCCTGGATCGCCCTGTTTGGAACCATCCTCATCTGCTGGACCCTCTACGAAAAAATTCGACAACTGGAAACCGCACCTGCGCGGGATGAATCAGAACTTTTCCTGGGGTACGATTTTTCCGCCGGTTACACCAGCCTGGAACAATCGGACGAACTGGAAGCTCCCTCAGTTGCTCGGCCTCCCAGTTTTCTGACGCGGTGGAAAGCGCGACGACGACGGCAACAGCGACGCAAAGCAGCGGCCCGTCTTCAAGCGGCTCAGGAACAAATCGATCTGCTCCTGAAAAAAGTCAGCGAAACCGGCCTAAGTTCCTTAACCGCCGCTGAATACAAACAACTTAAGCAGGCCAGCCAGCACGTCCGCCCGCAAAAGTCGAAGTAGGTTCACATACGGCTTAAAAAACCGGCTGCTTACAGATTCTCTTGAATCGATTTGAAATCGGCCTTCAAGGATCGATAAAGCTGACCGTACATCGGATATAGCTTCTCATAGGACTTCTTGGTTTTGGCAACCGGTTTCGTAGTTGAAACAACCGATATCGTTGCGTTACAAGCCTCAACGACATCTTTATATGCTCCCGTTCCGGCAGCAGCCAGGAGCGCCACACCGTAAGCAGGCCCTTCCTCTGCGTTGATCGTGCAAACGGATTGACCATAAATATCAGCCTGCATCTGTCGCCAGAAAGTGCTTCGAGCGCCTCCTCCGGAAACGCGAATCTCATTAACAGACACATTCATCCCTTTAATGATTTCCAGGCAATCTTTCATCGCATAGGTTGCCCCTTCCATCAATGACCGGATGAGATGCGACCGACCATGACGCAGGCTTAGCCCAATCCAGGCTCCTCGTGCATGCGGATCAGCATGCGGGGTCCGTTCTCCAGCGAGATAGGGAAGAAAATAAAGCCCTTCGCTTCCCGGTTCAGCCTGTGCGGCTTGCTCTGTGATGATTTCGTACGGATCGATCTTCTGTTTCTTGGCCTCTCGAACGGCTTCTTCACCAAGTTGATTCCGATACCATTGGAGACTTCCGCCAGCAGACAGAACAACCCCCATGACATGCCACTTACCACGAACAGCGTGACAGAAAGTATGCACTCGTCCTTCGGGATCGATTTCGACTTCATCGCTGTGTGCAAACACGACACCGCTTGTTCCGAGAGTCGCGGAAATCACTCCACGTTTGACAATCGCATTTCCTACCGCCCCCGCCGCCTGGTCACCTCCACCACCGACGACTGGGGTCCCCTCTTTTAGTCCCAGCAACTTGGCTGCTTCGGCATGTAACGTCCCGGAAACTTCTTCCGATTCATAGACGGAGGGAAGCAGACTGCTATCGATCTCGAGTAAATCGAGCAGTTTTTTCGACCAGTTCCGTTTCTTCACATCAAGCAACAATGTCCCGGAGGCATCACTCACCTCGGTTGCGTATTCACCAGTAAGACGAAACCGGACATAATCTTTTGGAAGCAGTACCTGGGTTACCCGGGAATAATTCTTCGGTTCGTTATTTCTAAGCCACAAAATCTTTGGTGCCGTGAAGCCTGTTAAAGCGGGGTTCGCCACCATTTTGATCAATCGTTTGCGTCCGCCCGCTTTGGATTCGATCTCGTCGCATTCCGCCGCAGTTCGTTGATCGTTCCATAGCAGGGCTGGTCGAATCACGTCCTGTTTCTTATCCAGAAAAACAGAACCATGCATCTGACCGCTGAGCCCCAGCCCTTTCACATCCTCTTTCTTGACTTTGGCCAGCTTGAGCACTTGTTTTACAGAATTGATCGTCGCCTGCCACCAATCTTCCGGATCCTGTTCTGACCAACCTGGTTTCGGACTATAAAGAGGATACTCCACCGTACTGGCTGCGAGAATCTTTCCCGACTCTTCAACCGCAAGTGTTTTGGTGCCGCTCGTACCAATATCAATTCCAAGATAAACAGCCATGATGGTTTCCAGAAGATGCGTGAAAGAGAGATTTGAGACTCGTGTCCCAATTTACCAAGTCCAAAGAGATCCGACTACTGAAGAGAGAGGGGACAAGTAATCTTGAAACTCCTCTGAAGATCTAATTGCCTCTTAAGTGACAAACTACTTAATAGCCACAACCGGGTTTCAGGAGGAGTTCTACTGCCGACGCATTGAGAGGCCAGACATTAGCACGGCGGCAGCAACAGAGACATTCAGTGACTGCACCGCTCCTAATGAATTCAGACGACAGACGACATCACAGGACTCTTCCGTTAAACGCCGGATCCCTTTCTCTTCGTTCCCCAGAACAATCAACCAGGATCGATCAAGCGTAACATTTTCAAAACTTTCAGTGGCATGTTCCGAAGTCCCCAAAATCCAGAGCCCTGCTTCCTTTGCCGCTTCAATTGTCCGCTTCATATTGGCCTGAATTGAATGGGGAACGTATTCGACCCCTCCGGCGGAAGTGTCATAGACGGTCCCGGTCAGCGAGGCGGCATTGTCCTTCAACATCACAATTCCTCGAATCCCGAAAAAGGAAGCCGACCGAAAAATGGCTCCCACATTTTGCGGATCCTGCACCTGATCGAGAGCAAGCCACAACCCAAATTCCCCTGAGTCTTCCATACCCGCAAAGAGAGTTTTCAGATCGACTCCCTGCTTTTCCTGAACCTGTGCATAATTGGCCGCGGTACGTCCTTCCTGCTTCGATTTGTCCCGCCGCCCCCCTTTTTGAACAGTCCCTTTTACCCGGGTAAAAACGGGTTTTCCTAACTGGGCGCAAGCTTCTGCCACTTCCTGCCATCCTGTGGAGGGAGAAGAACTACTGATACAAACTTCAGAGACAGCATTCGGGCGTTGTTGCAGCGCCGCCAAAACAGAGTGTGGATTTTTGAGTTCGAGGGTCAACAGAGATCACTTTTATCAGGAGAGGTGAAAAG
>JAGQQC010000699.1 GCA_020426395.1 Planctomycetaceae bacterium | reverse complement strand
GTCGTGCAACAGCTGGCGGAAGTTTTCGCTCACCGTCAGCAGCTCGTAGATGCCCATGCGGCCGCGGTAGCCGGTCATGCGGCATTCGATGCAGCCCACCGGCTTGTAGAGGCGCGGCTCGCTGTTCAGCTTCCAGGGCTTGATGGCATCGGCGAGCATCTCACGGGACGCCGGGTCGTCGTCAGGCTCCCGGCAGTTCTTGCACAGCGTGCGCACCAGCCGCTGCGCCAGCACGCCCAGCACGGTGGCGTTCAGCAGGTAGCGCGGCACGCCCAGCTCCATCAGGCGCGTCAGCGCCGAAGGCGCATCATTGGTGTGCAGGGTGGAGAACACCAGATGACCGGTGAGCGCGGCCTGCACCGCCATCTCGGCCGTCTCCAGGTCGCGGATCTCGCCGATCATGATCACATCCGGATCCTGCCGCATCAGGGCGCGCAGGCCTTCGGCGAAGCCGAAGTCGAGCTGCGGCTGCACCTGGGTCTGGTTCAGCGCCGGGTCGATGCGCTCGATCGGGTCCTCGATGGTGGAGACGTTGACCTCTTCCGTGGCCACGCGCTTGAGCGTGGAGTACAGCGTGGTGGTCTT
>JAGQQC010000698.1 GCA_020426395.1 Planctomycetaceae bacterium | reverse complement strand
GGCCGGCCAGCCAGTCCAGTTCCTCGGTGGCGAACCGCAGGTTCTCCAGATAATCCAATGCTTGCTCCAGACCGGCGGCGAGCAGGAATTCCCGTTCGGAGGGTAGCCGGCGGGCGAACAGTTCGAACACGGCCGTTTCTTGCATGCGTTCGGCATGGTAGGTCTGGAGCATGGTCAGTTGGTAGAGATCGGTCAGCAGTGCGCTGTTTGCGAGGTTCATGAGCTTGTCAGTGGTCGTGGTCGTGGTCGTGGTCGTGGTCGTGGCCGATGCCGCTGTCCGGCCGAACGATCGCCGGCTCTGGGGTTGACGGGGCTATGATCCTCCTTCGTTCAATAGCGCCAGGGTTCGAATCAGGTTGGAGAGAGAGTCCGCCTCCAGTTTCTCCATGACCCGCTTGCGGTGGATTTCCACCGTGGACAGGCTGATGCCGAGTTCGGCGGCGATCACCTTGTTGTACTGACCGGCCGCCACCCGTTCCAGGACCTCCCGCTCGCGCGGCGATAGCCGCGCCAGCCGCCTTGCCGCCTCGCTGCGTTGGGCTTGGCGGCGAAGCTCGCGGGCATCGCGTTCCAGCGCTTCCCGGACT
>JAGQQC010000697.1 GCA_020426395.1 Planctomycetaceae bacterium | reverse complement strand
CGAGGTGCTGCGCTACGTGGCCGGCCCGCTGCAAGCGATGACTGATGGCCGACTGGACTCCGCCATCCTGCGCCAGTTGCTCATCGCCCTGGCCATGATCATCATCATGCTGCTGCGCCCCCGCGGTCTGTGGCCTGCGCCCGATCACGGCAAGAGCCTGACGCAGAAGACCTGAACACACCGCAGAAAGACAGAACATGGCAGAGAAATCCAAAGATGTGGTGCTGAAGGTTGCCGGCATTTCCAAGCGCTTCGGCGGTTTGCAGGCACTCTCCGATGTGGGCATCACCATTGAACGCGGTCAGGTCTATGGCCTGATCGGCCCGAACGGCGCCGGCAAGACAACGTTTTTCAACGTGATCACCGGCCTCTATACGCCCGATAGCGGCACGTTTGAACTGGCTGGCAAGCCCTACGAACCGACGGCCGTGCACGAAGTGGCCAAGGCCGGTATTGCCCGTACCTTCCAGAACATTCGACTGTTTGCCGAAATGACGGCACTGGAGAATGTGATGGTGGGCCGCCATATCCGCACCAAGTCGGGCCTGCTGGGTGCCGTGCTGCGCACCAAGGGCTTCAAGGCAGAGGAGGCCGCCAT
>JAGQQC010000696.1 GCA_020426395.1 Planctomycetaceae bacterium | reverse complement strand
CGTATGAAGTCCCGTTCTGGGCGCTGCGATATCGAACGTCGTCGAAAATGAAGAATTCCGGTTCCGGACCCACGAAGCACGTGTCGGCAATATTGCACTGCTTCAGGTAGGCCAGCCCCTTCTTCATCACGTTTCGCGGATCCCGCGAGTAATTTTCCTTCGTCATCGGGTCCACGATGTTCGCGATCACGCTGACCGTCGGTTCCTTGAAGAACGGATCCAGTCGGACGGACGATGCTTCAGGAATCGCGAGCATGTCCGAGGCGTTGATCGCCTGCCAGCCGCGAATCGAGGAGCCGTCGAAGCCGACCCCTTCTTCAAACGTACCTTCGTCCCAGGTATCCAGAGGATAGGAACAGTGTTGCCAGGTCCCGAGCATGTCGACGAACTTCAGGTCGACCATCTCGGCATTGTGCTTCTTCGCAAACTCGAAGAATTCACGGGGTGTCGTCATTTGTAAGTGCTCCTCATCGAAAAAACAGGTGCCTTTAGGGCTGATTGGGTCTCATCATAACAAGCAATTTCACGCGCGTCTCCCGACTCCATCCCCGTCGAAGACTTCCGCAGCACACTTCGTCAGGCCACTGTTCAAATATTCACCGACTCA
>JAGQQC010000695.1 GCA_020426395.1 Planctomycetaceae bacterium | reverse complement strand
AGTTCGTCGTCTAGAAAAAGGTTGGAAATGGCTTTCCACACGGGACGCCGCCGCGTCATATCAATTTGTGGGTCAATCATGTGGATTGGGTCGTGTTGACAAGCAAGGTGTGGTTGCGATCAGTGAGACTCAAAGGGGTCAGGCTACTTATTTACAGAGAACGCGGCATTGGTTTGGTTGACGGGCGGCGTGCTTCACGCGATTGCGATATCCATCTGGCGTTCACGTAGTGCGGCATTGTCACGTGCTTCCCACTGCTGGGCAAGCCAGCAGTGCCACGAAGCTGAAATCGCATGGCCACAAAGGAATGGGGTCAGGCTAGAATGGCGTTAAGTTAAGCCTAACCTATTGTTGGGCCAGCTTTTTCTGCAGCTGTCTTCGTGGCGCCGTCATCAGGGGATAGGATTTGGGGCGGCGTTTGCGGACGCGGGGTTCGATGCGATTGGGACGGTGCGGATTGACGACGAGCGTGCATAGCGTCTCGCCCGGCGCGGCGGTCTGCAGCCAGCGCAGCGCGTCGATGAAACTGATCCGCTGCACGTCGACGTTCTGTCGAGACGCGGCCTCGAGCATCACTTGCCGCACGAGGTTGTACACGATCGCGAAGACG
>JAGQQC010000694.1 GCA_020426395.1 Planctomycetaceae bacterium | reverse complement strand
GTGCAGTTGTAAATTGTGGGGGCCGCAAGGGGATTTGGGGGGTCCGTTCGCGGATACGACTATCTAAGCTTTTGAGGGGGGATCTGTAAAGGCTTTGGGGACGTTTTCTCGCGGGGTTCGCGGGAAAAAGGCCGGTTGCCGGGATTGACACGGTTTATTCACCCTCCGTTCGCCAGAAACTCTCGCGGGGTAACTAGTTTCTCCAAATTTACAGCGGGAATTTGGTGGGGTTCGAGGGAGCGGTTCCGGCGGGTGAGGTTTGACGCTTTTGTGTTGCTTCGCAACCCAGACAACTCTGCGAGATTGTCTGGGCTACCCACGGAACATTATTGGGCGGAATGGATGTCGGGGCGGAGGCGTTTGGCTTCTCTGAGGTAGACGTGTTCCATTTCGACCTGCGGTTTGTCCGTGTTCAGGTGCAGGAGCACGCGAATGCCCCGGGGGAGGCTGCCGGGAACCGGGATTTCCGTCGCGCAGAGCAGCGGAACCTGGGACCAACCGAGCTTGCGGGCCGCTTCGGCGGGGAAGCAGGAGGTCAAGTCGGAAGTGGTCGTAAAAAATGCGGAGGAGATTTCATCCAAAGAGTCGATTTCATTCGCCCGCATTATTTCCTGTA
>JAGQQC010000693.1 GCA_020426395.1 Planctomycetaceae bacterium | reverse complement strand
CGCGTTGCAGGAAACACTGTGGGACGTTGAGGGGATCAACAATTTGATTTGAGGGCGTACTATCCCTCAGTTCTTTAAAATCCACACACACCTTGTAGTGGATTTTACCACCTGTCACAAGCGGGAACCTGCAATAAACTCTGATTTTGTCGTAGTTTCACCGGTGATTCACAGTATTCGGGCTGAATGCGAAGTCGTTCCTGTGTTTTGTTAAAGCTGCTGCATGCAGACACATCTGCATGGAATACTTAAATACTTCCAGATGATATCGATTTCGCGATCTCCCCTTGACATCGTTTACAATTGTAGTTATTTACAAATGTAAACAATAATAGAGGGAGAGATCAAATGAATCAGGTTTCTATTTCTGATGCCGAATG
The DNA here is from genome assembly GCA_020426395.1 of Planctomycetaceae bacterium. GTDB lineage: Bacteria > Planctomycetota > Planctomycetia > Planctomycetales > Planctomycetaceae > Polystyrenella. Next base: position 240 of record JAGQQC010000693.1, on the reverse strand, counting down.
GCAGGTCATGAACGTCATCTGGGATGGCCAGCCGATCGCTGCTCAGGAGATTGTCTCTCGGCTTTCTGAACAGACGGACTGGGCGCCTCAGACTGTCAAAACCATGCTGCATCGCCTCGTCAAAAAAGAGGTGCTCACCTTCGAACAGCAGGGCAACCGCTATGTCTACCGCTCCCGCATCAAACGCTCGGCCTGTGTCAAACAGGCGAGCCGTGCCTTTCTGGATCGCGTCTTCGACAG
>JAGQQC010000692.1 GCA_020426395.1 Planctomycetaceae bacterium | reverse complement strand
AGTCCGTGAGTCGGCACGCCGCAATCTGAATATGCGACATTACCCCGTGCAGATGATCGGGGGCTACTTTCTACACAAAGGCATGATTGCGGAAATGGTCACCGGGGAAGGAAAAACCCTGGTTTCTTCATTACCCGCTTATCTGAATGCACTGGTTGGTAAAGTGCACGTCGTCACGGTAAACGATTACCTGGCACTGCGTGACATGGAATGGATTGGACCCATTCATATTGCGCTGGGGCTGACCGTTGGTGCGATCCAGTCCAAAATGGGACCAGAAGAACGCCAGAAGCATTATGCCTGCGATATCACCTACGGTACCAACAATGAATTCGGTTTCGATTATCTGCGCGATAATATGAAACCGGTGAAGGAACTGCAGGTGCAGGGACCTTTGAATTATGCCGTCGTGGACGAAATTGATAACATTCTGATCGACGAAGCACGTACGCCGCTGATTATTTCGGGTCCGGCCCAGGATGATCTGACCAAATATTCCAAAGCCAATTCCGTGGCTCTCAAGCTGATTCCAGGCACCGATTTTGAAGTCAAAGAAAAAGAGCATACCTGTCACCTGACCGATGCCGGGGTCAAACATGCAGAAGAGCTGGCCGGTGTGGA
>JAGQQC010000691.1 GCA_020426395.1 Planctomycetaceae bacterium | reverse complement strand
ATTGCCGGTAGTCGTGCTTTCGGTCATTACAGCGTCACTCCCAGCGCGTCGGCGACCGTATTGATGTCCTTGTCTCCCCGGCCGGACAGATTGATCAGGATCGACTGATCCGTCGGTCGCTCCGCTGCCAATTTCACACCGTAAGCAACCGCGTGGCTCGATTCCAATGCCGGAATGATCCCCTCGGTCCGGCAGAGCAGCTGGAACGCTTCGAGTGCTTCAGCGTCGGTGATCGCCGAATAGCTGGCCCGGCCGGTGTCCGCCAGATAGGCGTGCTCAGGCCCAACCCCGGGATAGTCGAGTCCGGCGGAAATCGAATGGGTTTCGATCACCTGGCCATTCTCATCTTGCAAAACGAAGGAACGCGAGCCATGCAGCACACCCACGCGGCCAGCCGTGATCGTGGCCGAGTGCAGCCCGCTGTCGAGTCCGTGTCCGCCCGCTTCGACGCCGTGGATTTCGACGGCAGCATCGTTGACGAACGCGTGGAACATGCCGATCGCGTTCGATCCGCCGCCGACCGCCGCCACAACCGCCGTCGGAAGCTTGCCAGTCAAATCGAGGAACTGGGTTCGCGATTCACGACCGATCACGCTCTGCAGTTCCCGGACGATCAAGGGGTACGGG
>JAGQQC010000690.1 GCA_020426395.1 Planctomycetaceae bacterium | reverse complement strand
ATTTATCAGCGTCATCCCAACGCCACGATGTACGCCATCTGCCAGCGCAATGCCGAGAAGCTGAACAAAATCGGCGATGCGTTTGGCGTTGCAACCCGCTACACCAACTACGACGACGTGCTGGCCGACCCGCAGGTCGATTTCGTTCACATCAACTCGCCAATCAACGACCACGCCTGGATGTCGATTGCGGCGCTCAAGGCGGGCAAGCACGTCATGTGCACCGTCCCCATGGCGACCACCATCGAGGAGTGCCAGGAAATCGTGCGCCTGGTCAAAGAAACCGGCCTGACCTACATGATGGCCGAGACGGTCGTCTACAGCCGCGAGTTTCTGTTCATCCAGGAACTGTACGAGGCGGGCGAGCTGGGCAAGCTGCAATATATGCAGGCGTCGCACCCGCAGGAGATGGAAGGCTGGCCGGAGTACTGGGAGCGGATGGTGCCGATGCACTACGCCACCCACGTCGTCTCGCCGGTGCTGGGACTGGTCAAGGGACACGCCGAGTATGTCTCATGTTTTGGTTCGGGGACCATCAACGAGCGGCTGGCAGCGAAGTCGGGCAGTTCGTTCGCGGTCGAGTCCTGCCACATAAAGATCAAGGACTCCGACGTGGCGGCGCACGTCT
>JAGQQC010000068.1 GCA_020426395.1 Planctomycetaceae bacterium | reverse complement strand
CACGATCTTCAAGCCGGTCAGGTTGCCGTCATCATCACTGAGAAATTCAATCGTCGAAATCTGGAACAAACGTGGATCTTCACCGAAGACTGCGGCCGCTTCTTCGTGTCCGTAATCGACGCGGAAGATTTTCGGCCATTGAGGCCAGGGATTATCAGCAGCACGCTTCTCTGGGGGTTGGGGAACGATTTCCAAGTTGATCACTGATTTGCATCCGTGTCGAATAGAGGTACCGAGGCAGTCGTTACCGGTATCTCCCCCTCCAATCACGATGACATGTTTGTCTTTCGCACTGATGTAGTTCCCATCTTCCAGATTGCTATCCAGCAGACTTTTGGTGTTCTGATGCAGGAACTCCATCGCAAAATGGACCCCCTTGAATTCACGCCCAGCGATATTCAAGTCGCGGGGTTTTGTCGCGCCCGTACAGAGGACCACGGCATCGAAATCATTTTTCAACTGTTCAGCCGAGATGTCTTTGCCAATTTCCGTATTGACGATGAATTTGACACCTTCTTCTTCAAGTAATTTCACTCGGCGTTCAACGACAGGTTTTTCGAGTTTCATGCTCGGAATGCCATACATTAACAATCCACCGATCCGGTCAGCTCGTTCATAGACGGTGACGTCATGCCCAGCTTTATTAAGTTCAGCAGCAGCGGCGAGACCGGCAGGACCAGAACCGACAACAGCCACTTTTTTACCGGTCCGGGTTTCCGGAGGTTGAGCCACGACCCAGCCTTCTTCAAACCCCCGGTCGATGATCGAGACCTCGTTGTTTTTAATCGTTACGGGAGGCTCGTTGATGCCCAGTACGCATGAACCTTCACAGGGGGCGGGGCAAACGCGACCAGTGAATTCCGGGAAATTGTTGGTTTTATGTAATCGGTCCAACGCATCGCGCCAACGATTGCGATAGATCAAATCATTCCATTCCGGAATCAGATTATTAATCGGACATCCAGAGGCCATGTTGGCGATCAGGTCACCCGTATGACAGAATGGAACACCACAATCCATACAGCGGGCCCCTTGACTGCGTATTTCTTCCTCACTCATGTGATTGTGAAATTCGTTCCAGTCCAGGATCCGCAAGTTGGGATCGCGGTCGGTCGGGATTTGTCGTTCGATTGATTTGAAGCCGGTAGGATCACCCATCGTAAATCTCGTTATGTAATCTAAGCTCGGTTCGATTAATTATGTGAAAAGAACAGGAGCGATTTGATCGCCCATTTTACCTACTTCTGGCCTCCAGCCGCGGTAACGGTGGCTTCCTGCTCTGCTTCCTGTTGTTCCCGGAGTGCCCGCTTGTAATCCTTAGGCATCACTTTGCGGAAGCAATCAAGGGCGGTGTCCCATTCAGAAAGAATAGAACTGGCAACGATGGAACCGGTGTATTCAAAATGCTTGGTGATGTATTCCCGCAAGTCGGCAACATCTTCACCTTCCAGTTCTTCCAATTCGACTAACTCCATATTGCAGTTCATTGAGAATGTCTCGTTGGGATCGTAGACATAAGCGACACCTCCCGACATTCCCGCGGCGAAGTTACGACCAGTCGGTCCCAGGATGATTACCCGCCCACCAGTCATGTACTCACAACCGTGGTCGCCGACTCCTTCCACAACAGCCGTCGCACCCGAGTTTCGAACGCAGAATCGTTCAGCCGCCCGCCCACGGAAATAGGCTTCACCACTTGTGGCACCATACAGGGCGACGTTTCCGATAATGATGTTCTCTTCAGCAACGAAGGAAGAGGCTTTCGGGGGATAAATCGCGACCTTACCACCGGAAAGACCTTTTCCAACATAATCGTTCGCATCCCCTTCGAGATCAATCGTGACCCCTTTCACCAGCCAGGCTCCCACACTTTGTCCGGCAGAACCTGTGCAACGGATGTAGATGGTATCTTCATCCAGCCCCTCTGCCCCTTGTTGTTTGGAGACTTGGTGGCTGAGCATCGTTCCGAAAGCGCGGTCCGTGTTTTTGAGGCGACGTTCCAGTCGAACCGGTTCGCGGTTTTCCAGAGCCGCTTTGCACTCTTCGATCATGCCGACATCCAGCACCTCTTCCAGATTATGATTCTGTTCCCGGGTGCAATAGGTGTCCACATTGTCATGCGGTTTTTTCGCAAGAGTCAGAATCGGTGTCAGGTCGATGCCTTCTGCTTTCCAGTGATCGATCGCGTCGTTTGCTTCCAGCATGTCACAGCGACCAACCATCTCGTTGATCGTACGGAAACCAAGTTCCGCCATGATTTCACGACATTCTTCTGCAACCATGAATAGGTAGTTCACGACATGCTCGGGAGCACCGTTGAACTTGGCCCGTAATTCGGGGTCCTGAGTCGCGATACCAACGGGACAGGTATTCAAGTGACATTTCCGCATCATGATGCAACCGAGTACAATCAGCGGAGCCGTTGCGAATCCAAATTCCTCGGCACCCAGCATACAGGCGATGGCGACATCGCGGCCAGTTTTCAATTGGCCGTCTGTTTGCAACCGGACGCGGCTTCGCAAGTCGTTCATCACGAGGGTCTGGTGTGTTTCGCTGATACCCAGTTCCCACGGCAAACCAGCATGTTTGATACTGGTCAGCGGGGAAGCACCCGTTCCTCCGTTATCGCCGGAGATGAGAATATTGTCGGCATGCCCTTTGGCGACACCAGCCGCAATCGTTCCAACCCCCACTTCGGAGACCAGTTTGACACTGATCCGAGCCGACGGGTTGGAATTCTTCAGGTCAAAGATCAACTGGGCGAGGTCTTCAATAGAGTAAATATCATGGTGCGGCGGTGGGCTGATCAATCCGACTCCCGGAGTGGAGTGTCGGGTCGCGGCAATGATTTTATTAACCTTGTGGCCAGGAAGTTCACCACCCTCACCCGGTTTTGCACCTTGTGCGATTTTGATTTGGATTTCATCCGCATTGGTCAAATACCAACTAGTCACCCCGAATCGTCCCGAAGCTACCTGTTTGATTGCGGACCGACGCAGTTCACCATTGGAATCGGGAGTAAACCGGCGGGAATCTTCTCCCCCTTCCCCGGTATTGCTCTTACCGCCGATTTTGTTCATGGCGATGGCGAGTGATTCGTGGGATTCAGCAGAAATCGAACCGTAGCTCATGGCCCCGGTGCAGAATCGTTTGACGATTTCCGATGCGGGTTCCACTTCACTGAGAGGAACCGACGTTCCTTTTTTCAGTTTCAACATGCCCCGCAGTGAGGTTTGAGGATTGACTTCCTCATTGATCAGTTTCGCAAAGTCGTTATACAGTTTACGACTATGGGCGCGGGTAGCTGACTGCAGACGAGAAATCGAATGAGGATTCCAGGCATGTTTTTCGCCATGTTTGCGGTAATGGAATTCTCCATTATTCGGTAACTGAGTAATCCGTTCGTTCTCGCGCGGTGGGTAACCAATTTCGTGACGGCGGATGGCTTCTTCAGCAATAACATCCAGGCCAATCCCTTTAATACGGCTGGCCGTGCCCACGAAGGCCCGATCGATAACTTCGCTATTGAGGCCAACTGCTTCAAAGATTTGAGCTCCTTTGTAACTGGCTAGGGTTGAAATCCCCATTTTGGCGAAGACTTTCAGCATCCCTTTTTTCACGCCGACACGATACGTATTGACGATTTTTTCATGAGTCCATTCGGCATCGAGAATACCATCACGTTGTGCCTGGAACATCGCCTCGAATGCGAGGTACGGGTTGATCGCGTCCGCTCCATACCCAGTTAGCAGGCAGAAGTGATGCACTTCTCGCGCTTCACCGGATTCCAGCACAATACCGATGCGGGATCGGAGTTCGTTTTTAATCAGATGATGATGCACAGCCCCAGTCGCGAGTAATGTACTCAGGGCGATGCGACTGTTTGAGACAGCTCGGTCGGAAAGAATGATTAAGCTGTAACCATCCAGAATTGCCTGTTCGCTTTCCGCACAAATTCGATCCAGTGCGGCCTGAATACCAGCTTTCCCTTCTTCGAGCGGATAAGTAATGTCGATCTTCCTGGTTTTCCAACCACGATGATCCATCGTTTTGATGGCGGAGAGTTCTTCGTTCGTCAGAATCGGGTGTGGAACGAGAAGTCGGTGAGCATCCTCCTCCTTGCTGTCGAGCAGATTGCCCTCGGGACCGATATAACATTCCAGCGACATGATGACTTCTTCGCGGATCGAGTCGATCGGCGGGTTGGTCACCTGGGCAAATAATTGTTTGAAGTAGTCATACAACATTCGTGGTTGGTCGCTCAGACAGGCGAGTGCCGTGTCGTTCCCCATCGAACCAATCGGATCTTTTTTCGCTTTGAGTAAAGGCAGCAAAAAGAACTGCATTGTTTCAACGCTGTACCCGAAGGATTGCATTTTCCGCAGGAGCGTATCTTCGGTGTAAAGTTCGGGAGTTTCGCCGGCGGGTAATTCGCTTAACTGAATGCGTTGCTGTGAGACCCATTCTTTATAAGGCCGGGCTTGAGCATATTCCCGCTTCAGTTCTTCATCGTCGATGATGCGACCTTGTTCGAAATCGACCAGGAACATTTTTCCCGGTTGCAGACGCCCTTTGAAGGCGACATTCGTAGGGTCGATATCCAAAACACCGACTTCACTCGCCATAATGACTTTGTCATCTTTAGTGATGTAGTACCGGCTGGGACGTAAACCATTTCGGTCGAGAGTCGCTCCAATGTAATGTCCATCAGTAAAACTGATTGAAGCCGGGCCGTCCCACGGTTCTGATTTGGATGAGTAATATTCGTAGAAGGCCCGTTTGTCCTCCGACATGGATGCATGATTCTGCCACGCTTCGGGAATCATCATCATCATGCATTCCGGGATGGGGCGACCGCTCAAGAGAAGTAGCTCCAGAACGTTGTCAAAGTTTCCGGAATCGGAACAATGGTCTTCCACAATCGGGAAAAGTTTTTGAAGGTCATCACCAAAGAGTTCACTGGAGATGTTTCCCTGACGGGCATCCATCCAGTTTTTGTTTCCACGTAAAGTATTGATCTCTCCGTTATGGCTCATGAATCGGCATGGTTGAGCCCGGTCCCAACTGGGGAACGTATTGGTCGAGAATCGGGAGTGCACCATCGCCAGATGGCTTTGGAAATCTTTCGCTTGCAGATCGAGATAAAACGGACGTACCTGCCAGGTCGTGAGCATCCCTTTATAGATAATGACTTTGGTTGACAGAGAGCAGATGTAGAACATCAGCGCCTGTTTCATGCTTCCTTCACGGAGTTGGTGACTGGCCAGTTTGCGAATTACGAATAACTGGCGTTCGAGGGCATCTTTATCAAGCCCGTCAGCAGCTCCAATATAAAGCTGTTCCATGACGGGTTCGCAGTTGAGTGCCGACGGGCCAATATTGGCGGCCTTGTTATCGATGGGAAGCTTGCGCCATCCCAGGAGTTTCTGCCCCTGGTCGGAAATGATTTGTTCGACAACTCGTTTGCACTCGGCTCGCTCGGCATCATCTTGCGGGAGGAAAACATTCCCGACGCCGTAGAGCCCTTTCGCAGGAAGGTCAATGCCCAGATCTTCTTTGGCAACACGAACACAAAATTCATGAGGTACGGCAGTCAAGATCCCTGCACCATCCCCCGTATTTTCTTCGCAGCCACACGCACCACGGTGTTCCATCGTCATGAGAACATCGATTGCGTCCTGAACAATCTGAGAGCTGGCTTCTCCTTTAATATGCGCAACGAAGCCGATACCGCAGTTTTCGTGCTCATTACGGGGATCGTACAGTCCCTGCGCGACCGGCAAGCTGCCGTGGGAAACCAGATTGTTGGTGAAGGAGTTTGTTTGGTTAAGATCTGTCATTTCAGTGTCTCAGATTGTGTCAGGTTCAGTGGGATGGAATCCTCAAGGACCGGATTGAGTACAACTTCTCTTGTAAGAGTTTGAAATTGCTATAGGCGACGTAGTGCTTCCCGGGAGTTCTCCACAAGCGGCACTATCGCTGTCGTAATGAAATCCTCAAAACCTTCCGGAGAAGATTTTGACTTTACTTCATTTGTCCTCATTCCAGACCAAACATTGACATAGACAAGAGGTGATACATTGATTTCGAAGTGAGGTTGGTCTGATAAAGACATTCATAAAAACAGGAAGATTGAGAGAGAGGAACCTAGTTTTCATGAATTGGAGTTAACGGCCTCCTGCCGTCCATGAGCACGATAATGATCGTTTACCATGCTCACATCGTCGACAAAATCATTTTGCAGCATCTCCACGAATCGTTGTGCGGCAATGCTTAACTGTTTATGTCGGCGATGCACTATCCCGAGAGGTCGAACCCATTGAACGCCCATCAAGCGAATCGCCTTCAGGGTACCGAGAACTTCCTCGCGGACTACGGTTGGGTGAGGCAGCAACGAGATTCCCGCTCCTGCTTCAATTGCCCGTTTAACATTTTCAATGTCGTCAAAAGTGTGAGTGATGTCGACCTGCACTCCGGCGTCCTTGAGCCAGCGATTTATCTTCCGTCTGATTTTCAGATCAGCAGACAGGGCAATAAAAGGCTCACCGTTAATTTCAGACGGAGTGAGTTCGTTTTGGTTCGCTAACGGATGGTCGGCAGGGACTACGAGTACGATTTCCTGGTTTTGCCAGGGAAGACAACTGATCTCGCCCCCATCCCGGGGAAACGAAAGCAAACCGAAATCGACCTGGTCCTGGAGGACATGGTCGTAAACATCGTCTGGATGTGAATAACTGAGTTGAATTTCAATACCGGGGTATTGCTCGTGGAACTTCTTGACGAAGCGTTCCATGCTCAGCAAGCCAACCGAATAGATTGCGGAAATGCGTATCCGGCCAGTCACATCATCCTGAATCGTTTTGAGACTTTCCTCGATCTGTCGGAACCGGTCGAGAATATCACGACATCCGGATAGAAAAACTTGCCCTGCCGCTGTGAGTTCGAGGGGACGAGTTGAGCGATTGATCAACTTCACTCCCAGACGTTCTTCCAGCGACTGCACAGCCTGACTTGCTGAGGATTGCGAAACGTGAATGGCTTTCGCCGCTTTAGAAAAGCTGCGATTATTTGCCACTTCACAGAAGATTTCGACGTTCTTCAAGTGCATTTCAGGCTCACATGCCAAAAAGCTGTACTATCAGGAATTCTGATACAATGTCCTGTATTAATTCAGGTGGACGGATATTTAACCTTCGAAACTCACTGTCGTCAAGTCTGCGATCCCTGCTCAAGCCTCTTCCCACACAAATTTCATATTTCCAATAGGTAAAACTTATCCAGATTTAGTGATTTTCCAATGCTGACATTGGATTGTAAGTGGTTTCTAATGAATAGTTTATGTGAAAGATGGCTTTGTAAATCTTCAATCGGGGCAGTTGAGCGGTTTACGGCGTTCGCAGAAGGTGACAGGTCTTTCACGCCTTGACCCTCACTATAAAGTTGCATGAGAATTGTGCCGTGCAGGTTCACATCGAGTATTGAAGATACTGATAATATCTCCTGAGCGGACTGCATTGATGTTGCTATACCGATTGTTCGACCTGTTCGGGATGCGGCCTTTTTTTCACCATTCTGCTCACGATTCCATGTGCTTTGGTGCTGTTTGGGTCTGTGGAGGCGTCGATGAAGAAGAAATCTCTCCTTCTTTTGCCTCTCAGAAATCTGAGGATTTCCCCATGCCAACCGAGAAAACGGACATCGTAAAGGAATTACGATTGCGCAGCTGGGCCCGGCAGAATTATGTCGCCCTGGCAGATCGGTCAAAGGATTGGCACCCCATCGTATTAAACGAAATGCAGCGTCGTGACGCGGAAATTTTGGCCACTGAGGCCGAACACGCCGAATGGCAACAGATGAAAGCGGCGCCGACACACGTTGTCCCGCTCATTCCGTCCAGCTTGCTCGCTCTCCACGCAGCCCACCAGCAGATTCCGGCTCCAAAATTCTTGAGCCAACCTCAAATGGATCCCCTCGCGGAAGAATTGGCTCGCGCCGGCTGGTTTTAGAGAGTCGAACTCGAGTTAAATCATCTCAGCATTTTGACCAGGTAGACAAACCTTGGCGAAGTGACGTGGTTTACGCTGCGCGTTCTTCTTGCAGAAAGATCGTGCGCTCTCCTAAAATACATCCCCAAGATGACTAAATAAGACGGATAGGTGGCTCCCGCTACGAAAGGCGGGAGGTCCCATTGCCAGGGAGAGGGAAACGGGCATGTTGCAAGCCGAGTATCACGATAGGAGTCTAGCCCTTCGTAAAGAGGGATCCCGCTCGTATTGGGGCATTCTGGTGAGTTGTGCTTTCGCTGGAATTGTGCTCACGGGTTGCGCATCCGATGAAACGAGTAACCAATCTGCATCTACTTCAACCAATGCGGCCTCGTCCGGTGATAGTACGCAAGATTCGGGGACAGACCAAGGGCCCGCAGAATCACTTCGAGAACTGACTTCACGTTTTCGGACTGAACCGAAACTTGTGTGGGATTCGCTCCCAGCGAGCTTTCAAAATTCGCTTCAGGAACAGCACGAACTGTTCGCGAAACGGATCAGCCCGGACGCCTGGGAACAAATCGTTCGGTTACTCAATCAGTTCGCTTTGCTCTTTGAAAAGCATGGTGGTCAGATCCTGGCAGCCCAGAACGATAAACCTCTTCCCTTTTTGGGGGAGATGAACCAGGCACAACTCGATTATCTCCAAGGATTGCTCAAAACACTTTCTTCCCCTCCCTTTGAGAGTGTCGATGGTTTACAGCAGAAACCGCTAAATGAGTTATGGTTGACCCTGGCACCGCAGTTATTTGATAGCAACGCCCAAGCGGTCTTTGTTGGGGATCCTAGTCTCACTCCTCCGGGTGAGCCGCCGACTCCTATTCTTCTGGATTACTTCGAACGACTTTCTCAGATCGATGTCAGCCTGGTATCGCGCGACGGGGATCGGGCGGTTCTTAAACTCGTTGACCCTCAGGTGCCGGATGAGCCCACAGAACTGGAATTCGTGCGTTTTGAAGGAAAATGGGTCCCCGCAAGCTGGAAAGAGAATTGGTCTTTGTGGATGGGTCGTCTGAAATTAACGTTGGATGATTTCGCGAACTATTTGAATGGATTTGCTCTGGTCCAAACGAAGCAGTTGCAGGAATTGGAAGACCGGCTTATTGCCTTAAATCAAATTGAGGAAGAGGCGGAATTTAAGCTTGCTTGGGAATCGGCTGTTCAAGAACTGGAAGAACGTTTTCCGCGAGTGTCTGGCTTTTCCGCAACTTCCAATATCAATGCGGATGCACCCGAGGAGCCGGCTCGTAAACCACTGAGCGAGATTGATCTTCAATCTGAAGCGACCATTATCATCAACCGTGCTTTGACCAAAGAAGAGCAAGAAAAAGTCTCTCCGTTGATACTCGATTTATGTGAATATCCCGAAGTCGCTTTGATTCTGTTCTCATACAAAGACGAACGGGAGACCCGGTTTCGTTTGATGCCTGTTCCGAATCTTCAATCGGTTGCTAATGGAGTTCAGTTTGGCGAAGTGCAGAAAATCGACACGGAACAGCGAAAAATATGGATTGAACTCCCTGAGACTTTTCCTGCTGAAGGGGATGCTTCTTCCGAAGTGTCGCAATAAAAAACACCTGTTCGCCAAATCAAGTCTGGTCGAACAAGTGTCGGAGAATCGTGTTTTCGTTCTTGTTATTTTGAGCTATTACGCGTCACATTTTGATGTAGCGGCTTCTGGCGGCGCAAAACCCCGTTTTCAAGGTCTTTGCATGTACAAAAGCCGCCACACTTATCTTGGACAAGATCTAGAAGAGATTGCCTCACTTAAGCAGCGTCAGCGACATCGTCTTCCAGATCTTCATCTTCATAGACAAGATAGAAGATATTATTGATTGCTTCTTCCAGATAAGAGCGAATGTTTTCGCTTTCGACGGTTTCCGCCAAGGTTTCCAGATTGCTGACCACGCGGTCAACTTCATCGCTTGAAATTTCTTCGAAGCTCTCTTCTTCTGTGGGGTCAATTTGCTCAGACATTATCGTGTTCCTTCGCGATAAAAATGCCCTGGGATGAGTGAAACAGAATTTCGTTACCTCAGCTTCCAATGGGAGGTTGAGCCCAAAGGGAAGTTGAACTAAGTGAAACGTCTTAACTTCCTGAGAAGGAAGTGTAGTCCAAATCAGTTACAGGGTGTGTTACCGCCTCGATACTTCCGTAAACCGATGGAACACGTGCCCAAAATTGTCTCCGATCAGAATGATCGAAGGTGGACGAATTATAGAAACTTTTCAAATTCCCCCAAGACCAGTCTTTTGCCTGAAAATAAAGGGGAAAAACGCTTTTCCAAAACTTTGAAAATGATCAATCAGATAGTTTTACCAGTCAATGAATTATCGTACTGGACAAGGTTGGTTCATTTTTCCTGGCGTTGAAAGGAGAGGATTTGGCCGTCGGCCAACAACTTCTCTTTCAATTGGTCGTATGCCAGTTGTTGGACCGGAAGGTTTCCTTCCAAGGCTAAACAGGCGGCAGTTGCGGCACTTTGGCTGGTGCACATGAAAACGGGTTCCATCCGAATGCTGGCAAAGGCTGTGTGGCTGGCGCTGAGGGCAAAGGTTACAAACAGGTTGTCGCACTCGGATTGTTGCGGAACAATCGCTTGATAACCAATTCCATAAGGGGGAGCCCCGCCCCGTCCTCGGGCCAGTTTTCCTTCCCGGGTTACGACTCCGTCTTTGACAATCCGGCGAATTTCATGTGCGTCGGTTCCATAGCTGCCGATAGACACTGGGGACCGGGCATGCTCGCGACCATGAGTATGGTGTTCGGTCATGACCAAATCACTCACCATCCGCCGCCCTTCCCGAATATAAAGTTGATGCGGCCAACCACCGTTGTCGGTGAATTCATCCTTGGGTAACCCGAACCGTCGCATCTCCTCTTGGACCCCAGCCGGTATACGCGAGTCCGTCGCCAGAAAATACAATAAACCACGATGATAGTTTTGATGTTCGCGGGCAATCTCTTCTCGAGCGGTGTAACTTGCTTCGGGCCAGGCGTGCGAAGCACCTGGTAGATTACCGCCGATGGTGGCGGTGTTGAAATCGAATTTCTCATTGGGCAAGGGATCGTATTTAGAGAACCAGCGGAGGTCGGGCTGATCTCCATTTTCGAGACACGCTTCCAGAAACCGAATGACTAGTTCGTAGCGAGCCGGGTCGTAATTTTCAGGTGGGGTAATTGGTATCTGGTTGTCGGGATTGGTCGTCAGGCAGAGGCGATAGCAATACGCCTGTACGCCCGAGGCTGGTTCTCCCGGTACTCCGGGGTCTCCTTCCTGAACCAGGGGGATTAAACCACTGGAGGGATCCCCCTTTCTTACATACGGGTCCAGTGGGAAATCGCGATCCCAAGCCCCCTGCCCACCTCGTACACGACCATTGGGACCAGGTTGTAAGTGATTGAGGCGGGGACGGTAATTTTTCTCGTACTGAATACCGTTGAACTTTTCCCCATACTTTGCATTTCCCTCGCGCATTAGTGTGTAGCTCACACCTGCGGACGCCATCAGGTCCCCTTCGTAAGTCGCGTCGATAAACATACGGGCTATTACGGTGGCGCCATCTTCGAGGGTTAATTTCTGAATGCTTGAATTGTTTTTCGTCACGGATTTCAATCTCGCATCTTTAATAACACGGACCCCTGCTTCCTGGGCCATGCGGTCGAACAGTTCTTCGGCAACATGGGGTTCAATCGAATAGGCGCCCCCAGTAGCGGGGCCTCCTTTTCCGTGGTGCCTGAATGGTTGATCCCAATTCAACTCATTTCCATAAGTTGCGACTAACCGGGTGAAGTATTCCCGAGCGATTCCCCCGACTGTTCGCGGATCACCGATATCAACGGCGCTTAATCCTCCGGAAGTCATTCCTCCCAAGTGTCGTCCAGGTTCAAGCAGAATCACTTTCTTTCCCATTCTTGCTGCTTGGACGGCAGCAACGACTCCTCCGGAAGTTCCCCCATAAACACAAACGTCTGCCTGAGTATTTCCCTTAACCCAATCGGCGTCGAACATGGCCACCGTGAGAACTCCGGTACTGGAGTTACTCTTTCCGTCGGTGCTGCCTCGTTCGTACAAGCAAAGGATGGTTCCGTCTTCCAGCGTCGTTAAATCGCTGTAACCACTTCCGTTCGGTTCAATCACGCGCGATACAGGCCAGGTCTTTCCTTCGTCGGAGCTTAATTTTACGGAGACATTCTTCCGATCCCGCCCTTTTCCCGGCGCTTCTTTTCCGTCGCGCCGTTCGAGATTATCAGGATTGGAAAACGCAATAATCCCCGGTTGGTTCCCCTCGGGAAGTCGGACACGGGTGATGCCCGCCATGCAGATCGGTTCCAGTAATTCTTCGGCAACCTCAACGGGGCTCCAGTTTGTGGCTCCGTCCATACTCGTCGTCACAAGTCTCCGGTTTGCTTTGGACTCACTTCGGGCATTCAGCATGACTCGTCCGTCGGCAAGTTGAACGATGATGGTCTCGTTCGGGTTCTTAACGATCTCATCTTCTGGTATGGCGAATTCCCCACGCTGCCAGGTTTTACCATGATCATCACTGTAGATGGTCGCATTAACATTCGGGCGGTGGGCATTTCCCTCCGTACCCAATGAAAGCCAGACCGGAACAACTAAACGGCCTTTATGGAGCCCTCTTGTCAACTGGATACCATGTCCCGGACCAGTGGCAATGACCTTCCAATCGTACTCCGATTTGAATTTGTCGAACGTTGAGGTGATCTCAACTGGCTCGGTCCAGGTCACACCGTCATCATCGCTGCGCAGATAGAAGCAGCGCATGTACTCCAGGCAGTACAGGAAGTGGATCGTGCCCGTTTCATGGTCAACAATGGCCACGGGATTATTGACTGTATTCGCCCCCGGTTCGTCAACATTCCGTGCGATGGCGACCGGGTTTACTGGCAGGTCTCCAATGACTTCGACCATTTTGACTGCGGGTGTCCAGGATTGTCCTCCGTCGGTGCTGCGACGGAGCATGACGTCGATCTGCGCCCAGTCCCCGCCCGCCTTGCGTGCTTCGCAGTAAGCGAGGATTGTTCCTTTGGTCGTGACGACGATACCTGGAATACGGAAGAGTTTGTATCCACTTTCTCCCGCAATGAATAAATCTGTTTTCGTAAGTGCCTCGGCTGCGTAAAGATGTCCGTGACCGACATTACAGATGGAAAACAATCCGACAATCAGGAACAGTAACAAACGTGTTGCGGGCAAAAGTGTTTTCATGGTGAAATCCGTCAATAGGAGCGCTCAAAAGAATGAGAACAGGATGTCAGACAAAAAAATTAGTGATGTAAGAGTTGTTCGAGCAAGGCTTCTTTGCCCGATTGAATATGCTTTCGAATCCGCTCGGAGCCTTCCGTAGGAGACATTTCGACTAGCTCTTCCAGGAGCTCCGTATGTCGGTCGTAGGTTTCGATCCGTGCGGGGCTGATCATCGAAGTCTGGTGAAACATGCTCAGGTTTACGACACGTTCGAAACATTGAATCAGGGCCGCGCAGCCGGTAAGGGCGACGAGTGCCTGATGAAACTGAAAATCTTCGGACCACACTTGTCGCCCGCTGACTAACGCTTTGTCTGCCGACTTTGCCAGCGGGAGTAACTTCTTGTAGGCCTTAGTTATTGGGCCGTTACAGTACAACCTCGCACATTGGCATTCGAGGGCTTCTCGCAGGAGAAGTTGTCCTCGGATATCATCATGATCGGGCGTGGAAACGAACGTTCCCTGTCGACGACGAGTCGTTAGAAAACCCTCATAGGTTAATCGTTGTACGGCATCGGAAACGGGAATCAGGCTGACATTCATCTCTTCCGCAATTTTCTTGCGGTCGAGTAAATCCCCTGGTTTTAACTCGCGCCTGATTAGCCGCCCCAGGATGAGATCGTAAGCCTGACTTGTATAACTGGTGCTGGTCAATGAAGAATCCTCTCATGTCTGACATGTGTCCTAACATGTTACAGCTTCCCGCAGAGAGAACTCAACTGTCAAATGGTGATTTGAAGAAAGAGATGGGGAATGGGAACTCTAGACCTGTGGTGAGAGTGGCCGTAGATGGAGTCGGTAAAGCAATCTGAGAGCAGTGACGGCTTACTTTTTCTTAGCCGCTTTCTTTTTTGTTCCAGCCGTTTTCTTTGTGCTCGCTTTTTTCTTGGTGGCTTTTTTCTTTTTCGTTCCCTTGTTGAAGATATCGTCCCAGCCACTGGCGTATTTTTTGGAACTGCCTGTGTGTACGGTGTAGCCCGTCATGATTGTGGTTCTCCTCGTTTTCCTGATTTTGAAGTGTGAACCCTACTCGTTCGATGAGCGGAATTCAACTCTCCGTTCGTCAGAGAGGAAATGGATTCAAGGCAATGACCAA
>JAGQQC010000689.1 GCA_020426395.1 Planctomycetaceae bacterium | reverse complement strand
GCTAATGAAGGGGATCTCTCTGATGTCAGGGAATAACGAAGAGTTTTCTCCATATCTTTCTAAGGATTCCTATCGCGCATTTGTAACTTCCTCGCCGGATAAAGAGGATTTCGTCATTGCGAGTTGGTGCTTCGTGTATGAAAACACGATGGATATGTTTGAGACCAACTTGCCGAATTTATGCGATGACAATTCGAGGATGGTTGGTGAGCTTATCGCTAAAGCTGGTTATCGGTTTGAGTGAGGTAATTTCGATTGATTTGTAATCAGCACTTTGTGTTGCTGCGCAACCCAGACAACACTTCGTGATTGTCTGGGCCACCCACCTTGTTCTTCATCGCTAGACGAACTTCATGAGCAGAGCATACTGACCTGCGTGGCCTTTTAAGGCTTCGCGGGTTTCGTTGGGGATGTTGTCATTGAGGGGGATTTTGCGGAAGTGGCCGCTGCCGGGGGCGACGTCTTCCGGGTTGCCTTTGGCGTCGAACATCTGGTCGAGGGTGAAACGGATGTTACCGGCGGGGGTCATCAGTTCGATCTCTTCTCCGACCTCGAATTTGTTTTTGACTTCGACGGTGAGGAAGTCATCATCGATTTCGATGACATCGCCGACGAATTTCTGCAGGTTGGCG
>JAGQQC010000688.1 GCA_020426395.1 Planctomycetaceae bacterium | reverse complement strand
CTGGGTATTCGCAGCAAGCAACTGGAAGAGCAGTTCACCGGCGACGGCTGGCAGTGGAGCACCATGGCCTACTACCTGGGCGACGAGCCGGACCTCTACGCGCGCGTCATGAAGTACGCCTGGCTGGATCAGGCGAAGCTGCCCTGGCAGGTCAAATCCGTCTGGGCCCATCACCGCTACCTGCTCGGACGCGTGCGCTAAAAACCATCGCCACGGATGGACACAGATAAAAACAGAAGAAAAAACCACTCTTGCCAAGGGTTATCTCAAAAACACAAGAGAAAATCTGTGTTTATCTGTGTCCATCTGTGGCTAAGCCTTTTGTTACTCGATTAGCCCGTTGAGTTGGCCGCGGTTGTCGCCGTGGGTGGCGGCGAGGACGAAGTGCTCCTGGCCCATGACCTGCTGCGCCAGTTCGGGGGTGGCGCGCCGCCAGTTGTGATCGGGACCGAACTGGGTGGCGTGGCAGCGGATGGCGGCCAACTTGCGCGCCGTCATGTCCGCCACATCCACCGTCAGCGAGATGGCGTCGTCGTCCCAAATCATGCCGTGTTCCTCGAGATAGGCGTAGAACTTGCTCTCCAGCCCGGCCGCATCCACCGCATCGCGCATGGTGTTGAACTGGCTGCGTG
>JAGQQC010000687.1 GCA_020426395.1 Planctomycetaceae bacterium | reverse complement strand
ACTCGACCTTCGGGGCTTCAAGGTCGCCCAGCAGCTTGAAGTCATCGCAGTAGTCGCCCGTTGCGTACAGCTTGCCTGCCTCACCGACGATCAAGGCACCGCTGTTTTCCTGCGTTGCGTCGCCCAGCAGCGCCGGATCGGGCTTTTTGCCACCGTCGTACCACATCAACTTCACCGGACCTCGTTTGTCGGTGGCAGGGAACTCGAACGTGATCACGGACCAGCCGGGATAGGTTTCGCGATTGTGCCCGGAGGTCTCCGCGCTGACAGCAATTGGATCCTTCAGGTCGACGGCCCAATAGGGCATGTTCAGGGTGTGGCAAGCCATGTCACCCAGAGCACCGGTGCCGAAGTCCCAGAAGCCACGCCACTTGAACGGATGATAGGCCTCGTTGTAGGGCCGATAAGGCGCCGGGCCGATCCATTCGTCCCAGTGCAAGCTGTTGGGATTGCCTTTGACCTCCGTGGGGCGTTCGATGCCCTGCGGCCAAACTGGACGATTGGTCCATACGTGCACTTCGCTGATATTACCCAGGACGCCCGATTCCACGGTGGCCACGGCGCGGCGGAGCGTGTCGAGGGCGGTGCCTTGGTTGCCCATCATGGTGGCAACACCCGACTCACGGGCGACATCGGTC
>JAGQQC010000686.1 GCA_020426395.1 Planctomycetaceae bacterium | reverse complement strand
AGGCTGAGCGATAGCAATGCGGTTAAAAGCGGGAGTAGCTTCATGGAACAGACTCTCATCAGGCGGGACTTTTGGAATGAGGACGTCCCTCCATATTAAAGGGAACTCTCGCATGGCGATAGTCTTTCCACCCTCTTCTATAAATCCGGGTGGCACTGCTGGCTTGTCCAGCAGTGTGACTTCAGAACCAATTTCGAACACTTCCAGAATCGATGCACTGGTAGGATTTTTCTGAAAGGAGCAATTACTGTTTCGTGAGAAATCACGATGATAATGAGAGTTGAAGCACCTAAAAGTGTACACTGTGACCACACTGCTGGACGAGCCAGCAGTGCCACCCATCGTTTTACCAGATCTCAAGCTGAAATGGTTTCAGTCGAACCGGTGGCTGCTTCCATAATCGCCGCTTCGGAGAATTGATCGCGAGTGAACTCGCCCGTCAATCGGCCTTCACAGAGGACGAGAATTCGATCACAGACGATCATCAACTCGGGCAATTCGCTGGAAGTAATCAACAGCCCCATTCCCGCTCGACAGAGTTCATCAATAATCTGGTAGATCTCCGCTTTAGCACCGACATCGACCCCACGAGTCGGATCGTCGAGTAGGAGCAGTTTGGGCTCTGTCCGCAGCCAGCGGGC
>JAGQQC010000685.1 GCA_020426395.1 Planctomycetaceae bacterium | reverse complement strand
GATGACGGCCTGAGCAAATCCTAGAAACCACCAAGCAAGCAGCGAGTCATGACTTCGTATCGCTCATATCTCACATCCGAACGACTTGATTCGGAACATGGTGCCGACAGGCGATTTGGCGGACAGCCCGCGAATCTGCCATCAGGCCAACCTCTGCGCTTGTGACATCGTCTCCGCTTGGAGACAGGCTCTTCCAAAGCCCGGTGTCACCATGACATCGGGCTTTTTTCGTTGGTTGCGATGTCCACGACCACGGGTCGGTAGCTTAAGCGATAAAGCCCCTGGCTGAAGACCAGGTGACGAGGATTCGAGCGCCTCCTGGCCCACTTTGCGCACCCGGTGCGCACGCACAGCGTGCTTGTTCTGATCGCGTGATCGAACATGTTGACTGATCAATCAAGTGACGCGTTCCGAGCAATCAGCCCATGGCTGCGGACAACACGGCCCGTTCGGCTTCTGGTGAGGCTCACTGTCTTTCAAGCAGTGCAGGTTGGGTTTGAATCCGGGCACCGCCCGGCAGGGTGGTCCGGGCTACTGACAACTCACGGGATGTAGGGGAGCGGCACCCCACGTGCTTTGGGCGCACGGAATCGTCGGTTCGAGTCCGTCCATCCCGATTTCACAAATCAAACACATAGCCC
>JAGQQC010000684.1 GCA_020426395.1 Planctomycetaceae bacterium | reverse complement strand
CTCGCAAAGCAAGTTCGACGATTGAGAACGGAGCTTGATCACGAGGGCGATGCAATCGCCAGCGGGGGATCTTCACAGAGGATTCCATGAACCAACGTCCGAGGCTGCAAGCCAAGGACCAAAATGAGGAATGATCACGATGGCACTTGAGACCCAGGATCAAAAGTTTTGCAAGGTTATTCACAACGAGAACGGGAAATCACAAACGAGAAGAGTTCACACTATGGTCGTGCAAGACGCTGAAGGGCGCGTGCACTGGCTATCAGGGGACAAGCTTCCGGAGTCGATTACCCTACACACTGGCCATGCTTATCGCGGTGCGCACCTAGCCGAGGTGCTGTTGAACCCTAAGAAGGCCAAGGCAATTCCGCTGAGTGCGGCTCCGACCTGGAGTCCGTCTCCGCAGAATGTCCTTTACTTGGTGGCCGGAATGGTCTTCTACGGCGTGATTCGCGCGCTCGTAGAAGCTTCCATCCAGTCACTGGTGTAAGAAGTCGAACGCGAGAGGCCCTCGGCAAGGTGCTCTCGCGTTCAGTTTTTTTGCCACATGTCGTTGACAAATGTCAAGCATGTGGCTCCGAGTGGGCAGCCGATAAGGTCGCCCACGTGCAGGCTGGATTGGTCCGGCCTGTTTGGCAAACCC
>JAGQQC010000683.1 GCA_020426395.1 Planctomycetaceae bacterium | reverse complement strand
GGTCGGTTGCCGCCGCCATGTGCGGCCTGCGTCTTCGGTGTGCCACACGACGCCGCGATCGCCGACCGCCCAACCGCAGTCGGCGTCGACGAAAAACACGCTGGCCAGTTCGGCGTCTTGGAGCATCTGCTCGGCGTGCGGCGTCGTTTCGGCCGCGGCCGTCGTGCCTTGCAGCAGCAGGGCAAGCAGCAAACAGCCAGCCGCGCATATTGTAGCGATGCGTGTCTTGGTTGCGCGGATCGTTTGCCTGTACGCCGCGACAACACTGCTGGGCAAGCCAGCGGCGCCACGGCCAGAACACTGCTGGGCAAGCCAGCAGTGCCACCCCGAGGTAGCGCTTTGATGGATTGCAAAAGCGGCAGCGGGTGTGGCTCGGGCTGCGTTGGGCGCCATACGGGGCCTTTCTTCGTGCTAGCGATCGCTGCAAGAAAACCGGCCGGAAGTGTAGCGAAAACGGAGCCCGCCCCCCAGAGAGAATCGCCCGCTTGCACGAGCGCGACAGCACCGCCCGATGGGCGATTACTGGGCCTGATCGAGGCTGTTGTCGAGCAGCAACCCGTCGATCAACGCCGCTTCGCCGCGCAGGTTGCGCAGCGAGTCGAGCCGGCCGAGTTCCGCCTGAAAGTATTCGGTTTGCGCCGTAAC
>JAGQQC010000682.1 GCA_020426395.1 Planctomycetaceae bacterium | reverse complement strand
AGACCACTGGTCGTTTCAACCGGTCCATCGTCCGGAAGTCCCGCAGACGAATCTTCCCGGATGGAATGGCAATCCCATCGATTCCTTCATCGCCCAACGTCTCGAACGGGCCGGTTTGCAGCCAAACCCGGAAGCCGACAAGGCAACGCTGCTCCGTCGCGTCACCATCGATCTGACTGGACTCCCCCCGACGGAGCAGGAACTCAATACATTCCTGGCAGACGATTCCCCGGATGCTTACGACCGTGTCGTGGATCGTTTGCTCGCCTCACCCCATTATGGCGAGCGTTGGGGACGCCACTGGATGGATGTCTGGCGGTACAGCGACTGGTACGGTCGCCGATCCGTTCCGGACGTCATGAACAGTTATCCGCAACTCTGGCGCTGGCGAGACTGGATCGTCCGCTCCCTCAATGAAGACAAAGGGTATGACCGGATGGTGATGGAGATGATCGCCGCCGACGAAATCTGTCCGACCGAGGATGAAAACCTCGTCGCGACCGGCTTCATCATCCGCAACTGGTTCAAGTGGAATTACAACTCATGGATGAAAGACCAGGTGGAGCACACGAGCAAGGCCTTTCTGGGACTGACGCTCAACTGCTGCCAATGCCACGACCACAAGTACGATCCATTCACGCAGCAGG
>JAGQQC010000681.1 GCA_020426395.1 Planctomycetaceae bacterium | reverse complement strand
AGTTCAGGCAAACGTTTCCGGCGACTGGTCGTAATTAATGCGGTCGGCTTGACTCACGAGATGATTGGTGAAAATACACCGAACATTCGACGGCTGCTCGAGACAGGATTTTCCCGGCCCATGGCGACAGTGCTGCCTGCTGTCACATGTTCCGTGCAGGCGACATTCCTGACCGGCCTGATGCCTGCAGAGCACGGAATCGTTGCCAATGGCTGGTATTTTCGAGATCTCGCGGAGGTCATGTTCTGGAAGCAGTCAAATCATCTGATCATCGGGGAACGAGTTTACCAGACGGCCAGAAGTCGAGACCCATCGCACACGACCGCCAAAATGTTCTGGTGGTACAACATGTATGCCGATGTGCAGTGGTCCGTCACTCCTCGACCGTCCTATCCCGCCGATGGTCGCAAAGTGCCGGATATTTACAGTGAGCCGCCGGGAATTCGGGATGAGTTGCAGTCGAAATTGGGTAACTTTCCACTCTTCAATTTCTGGGGCCCAACCGCCGATATCAGAAGCTCGGCATGGATCGCAGACGCGAGTGTGGACGTGTTTCACCGATTCCAGCCATCCATGCTTCTGGTGTATCTGCCGCACCTTGACTATAACCTGCAGCGACTTGGCCCGGATGATCCCCGAATTCCCGCCGATA
>JAGQQC010000680.1 GCA_020426395.1 Planctomycetaceae bacterium | reverse complement strand
GTCAGCAACTTCCCCCTGCTCAGCGAACAAGCGCCGGCCCAGCGCGGCAAGGTCATGACGCTGTCGGTGGCCGTGAGCATGCTCGGCGCGACCTCGGCCAGCTTTGCCGCGCCGTGGCTCTACGCCAACGTGGGCATCGCCGCCGTCACCACCGCGTCGGCCGTGGCCGCGGCCATCGCCACGTTGCTGCTCATCTTCTTCGTGCGCGAACACGCCGCCTGACGCCAAGTCCGCCGGCATTCGTAAGCTTTACGTAACCAATGGGACAGACCCACGTAAGCCACCGCGGTTAGACTACAAATACAAGCTGAGCCACAGATGGACACAGATAAACACAGATTTAACTACAATAATACAAATTTGGTTTTGATTTATCTGTAAGTTTGCGCAAATTCCAGGTTAACACAATACACATATCTTTTTCTGTGTTTTTTATCTGTGTTCATCCGTGTCCATCTGTGGCCCCCTGTCTTTTCGCGCCAAAGAAGGAGTTTTTGTGAGCGGCCAGACCATTCTCGTCGTGGATGACGAGCCGAGTATCGTCGAAATCGTCACGCTTTACCTGCAGCGGGCCGGGTACACGGTGCGCAGTGCGGCGGATGGCCATGCCGCGCTGCGGGCGCTCACCGCCGAGAAGCCGGATCTGGTGGTGC
>JAGQQC010000067.1 GCA_020426395.1 Planctomycetaceae bacterium | reverse complement strand
CGTCTTCGATTTTTTCCTCATTGGCCAGACTTTTGATCTGAATACAAATCGCTCTGGCTTCGGCTGGTTTGCGTTCACTTTCCAGATATTTCTCTGCCAGCGGAAGTGCCTGCTCTGTCTGATCGTAGAGATCGGCTAACTGAAAAACGACGCTATAGGCCTGATCGATGTCTTCCGCTTCCGGATTTTGTTCGATGTAACTGATGACCGCATTCATCTTGGCGATATTCTGCGCGTCCAGCACATCCTCCAACGTCTCTGCCTGAATCGAATTTGCAGACAGGGAAAATGTCATAACGCAGATGAAACCCATGGAAAGAGCGAACAGTCCTCGATGGGTCGATTTTAATTTCGTCATTTATGGCCTCGCAGGGGGCAGGTAATTGGAAGGTTGGCAAAAGGTGGGATTGGGGGTGGGCTACATTATCTTACGATCTTAAAAGGCAAGGTAATGGGAATCCATCCCCAATTCTATACGTTTCAACCGGACGATTTTGGAAAAAATTTCTGAAAATGGTGCCTATTTGAACAGAACCACTGTCGAAATCGGGCTCCGATTTACGTATCTGGAACAAGAGAATTATACGTGGGATGTCCCATTCCCTGAAGATCAGTTCGGGAGACGGGCCTCCGCAATCAGATCGCTTCAGCCCAGTCTCCAGAACTGTTCAACATACCACCTCTTTCACACTCAACTTAATATCAGACTGAGCTTAAATGTCCTCAGCTAAAGAGAAGAGTAGGGCAAACGGCTCCTACAATCAGTGAGGTTCCTCACAGAATGGGGATTTCCCGTTCAAACCCGCAGAAGGACAAAATGCGGCTCACTGAAAAGAGATATTTGTTTCCCAGGTGCAGCGGCTGTACAATAAATTGCTACACGGATCGTCCTCAGTTTGTCCGATAACCTGCCTGTTCACTTCTCCATCGGCGCTTCGGGCCAGCTCCTCAAAAACCGGATTTCATTCATGGTTGAACCTCTTCAAGACAAACCCATCAATCCGAACCAGAACCCAAGTGGTTCTATCGAGGAAATTCTGCCTGAGCATTCCGGCTGGTTTCGTGTGAAAGATCTTCCGTCCTGGGCAATCAGTTTATTTCTGCACGGAATTATCCTGCTGGTATTGGCCCGGATGACTTACACCCAGCAACTTGAAGCGAATCTGATCCCGTTCGTCTCTACCACAGAATTTGATGATTGGGAACCGGAAGAACTTGAAGTGGACGATCTGGAAATTGTCGATACCGGCAATGATTCCACATTAGAAACCCAGGCAGAATCAACGCTCGCCGCGATCACTCCCACAGATCAGACCCAGGAATCGGTCGAAGACGATTTAACCCGGGCTGTTCAGATTGAGATTGATGTCCCCGTCTTCGAACAGATCGCCAGTCTTCAGGAAGCCGAGTTAGTGGCTGATGTGGATGTGAAAGGGACCTCCGAACGGGCTGGAGGGGTCGACGGTGCAATTGATCGTCTCACCCTGGAAATCGCCAGTTCCTTGCGACAGGAAAAAACGTTGGTGGTCTGGTTGCTCGATGCCTCTCTCTCATTGAAAGAACGTCGGAACGCTATCGCCGATCGCGTAGAAAATATTTATGAGGAACTGGGCGTGATGAAATTGGGAGCCGAAGGCTCTCTGCTTACTGGCGTGGTCAGCTTTGGTGCGCAAACGAACTTCCTGACAGATATGCCGGTTGAAGAAGCATCTCAAGCCGTGAATGCGATCCGACAAGTGCAGCCTGATGAAACAGGTGAAGAAAAAGTCTTTAGCTCAGTACAAACTGTGGTTGAAAAGTGGAAACCGTTCCGCACGAAACAACGCCGGAATTTTCTAATCATCATTGTCACTGACGAACGCGGAGATGACCACGATCTGGTCGATCAGGTGACGTATGATCTGAGTCGGTTGGGAGCCCGGGTATATTGTGTGGGGAACTCTGCTGTTTTTGGACGGAGAAAAGGATATCAACGGTATCAACTGGAAGATGGCAGTTTTCGAAATCTGCCTGTCGATCAGGGACCGGAAACCGGCTATCCTGAGCGGCTCGGTTTACATTTCTGGGGGAACGACCGCAGCCTGGATGTCTTTTCTTCCGGTTTTGGTCCTTATGCGCTGACTCGGCTTTGTGCTGAAACAGGGGGAATCTATTTTATTGCAGCAGAACAACCTGGTCCCAAGTTTGATCAGGATCGCATGCGAAATTATTCTCCCGATTATCCTTCTTTCGCTGACTATCAGGAAGAAGTTCGGAGCAACCCAACCGTTTCCGCACTGATAAAAGCTTCCCTAAATACTTCTAACCGGGAAACACCCGCCCCGAGACTTGTCTTCCGTGCGGATCAACTGGAACGACTGAAACGAGAGATCGACGACGCTCAAAAGCCGTTTGCTGACTTTGTCTATCACCTGGAAAATGAAGTTCTGGAACCTCTCGTGAATGGGGAACGAGGTCGAGATCAAATTTCCAAACCACGTTGGCAGGCAGGGTACGATCTGGCTATGGGACGGGCACTGGCAAGCTGGGTCCGTACGTTTGGTTACAATAAAATGCTCGCGCAGATGAAAGTTTCTCCACTTCCCTTTTCTAAAGAAGGGAACAACATGTGGAGACTTCTTCCGGCAGAAGAAAGCGATGCGGGGGGTAAGGTCAAAAAATATACAGAGATGGCCCGAATGTATTTGCAGCGGGTGATCGACGAACACCCTGACACTCCCTGGGCCATGCTTGCTGCCAAGGAACTGGAAACACCTCTTGGCTGGCAATGGCAAGACGGATTTAATCCAAACTACCGAGAAGAAGCTCAACAACAGCAGCAGCCGCGTCCCATGTTGTTACTGGAAGAAGAACGCCAGCGCCGTCGGATGGAACAATCCAGACCGAAGCCCAAACCTGTCAATATTCCCAAACTTTAAACTGGCGTGAGCAGTCTTCTACCCGGTCTGATCCTCAACCGGTTGCGCAGCAATTTTGTTAGCGATAAAGGTATCGATAAAGAGCTGCGAACCGTGGAATAACAACATCGGGAAGACCACGAAAGGAATTCCTTGCCCCGGTCCAAGGTAATCGGGATTTCCAAATAGCATTGGATCGGTGGCCACAAGCACTCCGATTGGTAACGTTTTCTGACTGCCGGCAAACAACATCGCAATCCGGTCTCTTCTCGCAAAATTGAACCACTTACCTGCTTGCCAGGCGAGAATCATCCCCAGGAAATGCAGGCAAATCGCGGAAAGCGTAACCAGCAGGATGGCCTGCACCCCGGGAGCTTCACCTGCCGATTTGATGTTGAGTCCTCCCCGGCAGGAGGCGGCAAAAACCAGGAAGAGCACACACAATTGGGCGATCACTCCCAAGGGGGTTTTGTATCGATCTGCAAAACGGGCCGCAGGTGGAATCAATCGTGACAGTTGCCCCAGGCTGACGGGGAGCAGAACAGAAAGAACCAGCCTCCAGACCATTTCCCCTGTATCAAGTTGGACCTCACTTCCGATTGCCCAGGTCAACCAGAAGGGAGTCACCACAAAACAAATCCCGTTAGTCAGAATGGTGACCAGCAATGAAACGGCATCGTTTCCTTTGGCTTTTCTGGTCCAGACAGAAGCCGCTGCCATCGTACAAGGAGTACTGGCGGAAATCATCAAGCCGATCTGGAAATCGATCCCGATCTGCATTTGCATCAGGAACATGCCAGCCAGCGGAATGGCTATGTAATTCGTACTAGCGGAAAGTAGTACCGGTCCTGGATACCGGAAAGATTCATACAACAGTCGGCTATTGAGGCTGAAAGCCATCAGGTACAGAACGATCTGGGTGAGCCGCTTGGGGGCAAGATAGCTGGTTAATTGATTGATATTTTCAGCAGAAGAATGATACCCCCACCATAGTCCTGCCGAGATGAATAACGTCAAGCCGAACAGGAACCATTGTTTGTGGATAAAATGCAGCATAATCAAACCATCAACAAAATTTCTTACAGGCCGACAGCAGGTCAGTTCGCCTCTTTTAAGCGTTCCTGCTGCTGGGCATATCGGATTTGTTTAAGCTGCAATTCAACAGCGTGACGTTCAAGGGTGCCTTCCGGTTGCTGTTCAATCACTTGTTGCAGCAATTGAATTGCCAGTGCATACTTTCCGCTACGGGCATAAGCTGGAATCACATTGGAAACAGCAGCTTTACTCCAGAATCCGACTCCTTTGTGTTCGCGAATATAATCTGAAAATAGTCCAGCAGCTTGTTCTGAACGCCCCACCGTTTGCTGAGCATTCGCCAACCAATAGACAAGATTATCCATCGCCCATCTCGTCTGGGCCGCCTCTTCAGGTCGCTCTAATTCTCGTTCCAGTTTCACTGCCGAGAGTATTGAATCATCGGTTTTTCCATTAATCACAACCTGGATTCCCACGAACTGTTTGATGGCCTGGTCATGCTTACCTGACAAATATGCCAACCGGGTCTGCCAGACCGCATTGGAAGGGGTCACTTTCACGATGACCTCTTCGCCATTCAGTTCACGGGCGCCTTCAAAGTAAGCTCGCAAAGAACCTTCGAATAACTCCTTGATTTGTTTTTGCTGGGAAGTCAGTTCGACTTTATTCTGCGCTCGATCTAATGGATACGACCAGATTTTCAAATCCTCCAATTTCCATTGTCCCTTGGATTGGGTCACCAGACGAGAAGGCAGCCCTTGTCCACTTTTGCTATCAATCAGCCCATCATGCAATAGAAACTTCTGATCTAGTGGCAGTTGGGCCTGGAAGCGACTGAATCGGGGCATCCACAGTTCCGGGTAGCCGATCATCTCAACTTTAACTGTTTTCATTTCTTCTGAAGTAAGCGGGAACGGGTGTTCTTCATCTATATCCAGTTTCTTTAAGAGACTTTCATCATTGATGATTTGTTCCAAAGTGGCTACTTCAGTAATTTCAAAGGAAGCATCATCATTTTCCGGTCCGGGAATCGGCATACCCAGCTGCGTATTAAAGAGATAGATACCATCCCGCAGTAATACCCCCACAAACCAAATCGGCTTCTCTGGAGTCGATTTATCGGGAGTAAGAATACAGCAGTCGATACGGTTTTGCCGGAGGATATCTGCGAACAACAGTGCCCGGTCTTCAGCAGTCCCCAAACCCCACAATAATAATTCGTGCCGACTTAAATGAAACTGACTGACTTCGGGCACTAACGCCATGTTGTAAATGACAAAATTGAATGCCTGCAACACGCGTTGTAAATCCGTTTCCTGATCGGTGGCTACTGACTCCCAGATGAGGTAACGGAGAATGGAATCGCGTATGTGGGCCGCGTCTCCTTCTGAAAAGCGATCAGAAGTCAAATTCTGAATTTGTTCTTCAGTCAACCACTGTTTGAGTTGTTCGGTATCGAGATTACTTGCACCTGATGACCCACAATTTGACGCCCAGTCATTAAGCAATCCGAGCACAACGTCGTTCTCGACCTTGATGGTCAACTGTTCGGGATGACTCATCGTGACAATCGATTGGATCCAATTCTCACACTGCAACTCTTCACTGGAAAGTTCGTCCGTGCTGTCGGTGCTACTATTCTCATCGCTATTGGTCGTCGTCTCTTCAGGTGGACGACATCCAGATAGAACCGCGCCAGTAGAAATTCCCAACAACAATAGAATCGCCAGGAAACGAAGGGAAGTAGATGAATTAGAAGAAAACGTTTTCATGGGATTAGAATATCAGAAATGAGGAATGATGAAATGATGGGAGAAATTAATCGACGGGTTTAGAAAGGAATCAACAGGAACAATCTCTTAGTTGAAAGAAAGCGAAAGCTCCCGTAGTTGTTTTAACTCAAAAAGGAGGCTTCCCAATTGGGAAAGGGGTAACATATTCGGGCCGTCGCTCAAAGCTTTATCGGGATTTGGGTGTGTCTCAATGAAGACCGCATCGGCTCCCGCCGCAACGGCAGCTCGTGCCAAAGTGGGAATCATCTCGCGCTGGCCGCCCGTCGTGCTCCCTCCTGGTGTTTGCACACTGTGAGTCGCATCAAAGACGACCGGAACGCCGAACTGTTTCATAATGGGAATGGCACGAATGTCATTAATCAAACGACCATAACCGAAAACGGTCCCCCGCTCGGTTAACAATATCTTTGAATTCCCCGCTTCTTCCGCTTTACGCAGAGCATGGAGGGTATCTTCTGGAGCAACGAACTGCGGTTTTTTGATATTAATCACACCGCCATACTTGGCAGTCGCTTCAGCCGTAGCGACGATCAGATCCGTTTGACGAGCGAGGAACGCCGGGATTTGGACGATTTCACAAATCGCGGCAACCGGTTCCGCCTGGGCAGGTTCATGGATGTCGGTCGTCACAGGAAGTCCTGATTGCTGCTTGATCGATTCGAGCATTTTAAGTCCCTCGGACAAGCCAGGACCGCGGTAGGACTTGATACTCGTCCGGTTCGCTTTGTCAAAACTCGATTTGAAGACCATCGGCAGTTCAAGCTCTTCTCCCAGCCGGCCAACCTCTTCAGAAACTTGCTTGAGCAAGTCCAGGTTTTCCATGACGCAGGGACCCGCGATAACCATGAGCGGTTTTCCTGTGCCGCAAAGGTACTCACCCCGATTCGGGCTGCTAAAGGTTAAGGGATCAGTGGGCACAGAGGAGGACTTTCGGCGCAGAAGGAGTGCGTAAGCAGGAACGGTTCCTATTCTTTCCGTACGAAACCGGATTGTAAAACGTTGGTAAGACTTTCCCAACGGAACGGACCAAGTGTCCTGCCAACAATCACTCAGATAGTCAAAGCCGACAAGGTTTCGCCAGAACGATCAGATTACCACAAAAAGGATTACCAGTGGGCAATCGGTCCATTGGGGATCTTCAGCATCGCAGTTGGTACGAATGACTCCCGCTCTCCCTGGCGTTGTCGGATTTGCCCGACGATTTCGTCAAACTCGCTGTAGGAGTTAAACTTACGGAGACGATCTTCCAGATCTTCAGGAATTCCCAGCTTCGCCCCGTACCAGGCGGAAAACTTGCGGAACATGATGCAACTGTAGTCACCATACTGGTCAACCATCAGGTAAAAATGCCGGATCAAGAATTGAATCAGTTCTTCAGGCTCCGGTTCTCGGGGTTCGCGTCCCGCACCGTAATCATCAATCTTGCGGAAGATCCAGGGATCGAATAAGGCTCCTCGCCCAATGGCAACCGCGGCGCAGCCGGTTAATTCCATCATCCGATACGCGTCTACCGGATTACGAACATCACCATTACCGATCACGGGAATGTTTTCGACTGCTTCGACAGTCTCTCGAATTCCATCGACATTGATTTCACCATGAAAACCTTGCTGACGAGTTCGACCATGAATCGTGATCGCCTGTGCTCCCTGATTTTCAAACTCTCGAGCCAAGGCTGGAGCTGTGATGTTCTCTGCATCCCAACCGAGTCGCATTTTGACTGTCACTGGAATTTGAACCGCATTGACCACCAGCGAGACGAGTTTGCAGGCATTTTCCGTGTCACACATCAATCGAGCCCCACCTCCGTTCCCGGTGATCTTGGCCATGGGACAACCCATGTTGATGTCGATCGATTTGTAGTTGTGATCTTCCAGCCATTTTGCCGCATTGACGAGTTGTTCCGTCTTACCTCCATAAATCTGGACAGCCATCGGTGAATCTTCCGGGCAGGTGCGAGTCAGTTCGACCGCCTTCTTTCCCTGCGCAAGAATGCTGTCCGCGAGAACCAAATCGGTGGTGGCCAACCCGAGTCCACCTAACCCCCGGACAGCCAGCCGAAATGAGAGATGTGTAAACCCAGCCAGTGGCGCGAGAAAGAACCGCGTCGGAATCGAACGACCACCAATAACAATCGGTTTGTCGGCAGGATCGACCGGAATGGAAATCGCTTTACGGGTTTCGTTCAATTGGGTACTCATGATGGCTTGTACCTTACGAAACCGGTTCCCCTGATGACAACTGCAATCCCCAAGTCGGGCTTTTATTTACCGACATCCGCCTGAGTCCAGTTACCATCAACCAGGCGCCACATCTCTCCCGTCGGGTTTTTGTCTTGCAAAGCAGAGGGTAAGCGATGTGGACGGACATTGTCATAACATTGCAGCATGGCAAACCGAGTGATTGACGCGGGAATTCCGACAGAGGTAAAGCCGGGATGCCCGGTAGAGGGGTAGGGCCCCCCGTGATTCATCGAAGGGACAACCGCGACCCCGGTCGGCATTTTATCGTTGAGTAGCCGGCCCACTTTTTGACGCAATACGGGGGCGATTTGATCATAGACCGCGTCATCTTTTCCAGTGGTTTCCGTATAGAGGCAACCTGTCAGATTTCCTTCCAGTGCAGCGGCGATTTCGACCATCTGTTTGACATCGTCGGCAATCACCAATAATGATTCGTTTCCGAAGGCTTCAGCCTGCAAACGTTCTGCGTTACTTAAAAACTCACTGCCACTCACTTTGAACAAGGTGTTCTGACAGCGGTATCCCTCTCCCTCCGCGACTCCCCCCCCAGTCAACAACTCCGCTCCCGCCTGTTGAAGTTGCTTGATGCCGGACAGGAAATTGCTTTTGACATTCTCCGCTAATAATGCCCCAGCGGGAGCGTTATGAAATTTTTCAGTAACCTTCTGGACGAACTCCTCGGCGAGTTTCGATTTCGGAAGAATGACCATACCCGGGTTCGTACAGAACTGTCCGGTTCCCATCAGGCAACTGACAACGAACTCGTCCGCGAGTGCATCCCCGCGTTCCGCGAGCGC
Organism: Planctomycetaceae bacterium; assembly: GCA_020426395.1. Classification (GTDB taxonomy): domain Bacteria; phylum Planctomycetota; class Planctomycetia; order Planctomycetales; family Planctomycetaceae; genus Polystyrenella. The sequence continues at coordinate 5,836 of JAGQQC010000067.1, read as the reverse complement.
GCCTTCCAGGATAAAGATCGGATTGATACTGGAGAGCTCCAGATAAATCGGCTTACCCGCTTTATCCGCGGCTGCTTTCAGCACAAGACCACCATGACGAGAACCGGTAAACGCGGTTGCTCCGATCAGCGGATGAGAAACGAGCTTTTCACCATCCTCGTAATCCATCTGAAAAATCAACTGGACGAACCCGGCGGGCATGCTGGTTTTCTCCAGTGCTGCCAGTGCCGCTTCTGCAAAAATCGCGGTCGTCGTTGGATGAGAGGGATGCGCTTTCGCAATCACCGGATTACCAGCCGCAATCGCCGCAGCAAAGTCCCCTCCGGAAATCCCGTTAAAAGCAAATGGAAAGTTATTCGGTCCAAAGACAACGACGGGACCGAGCGAGCCAAATTCGGAACGGATGTTACTCGCGGTATCGATAATAGGACGTTTCCAGGAACCGGTCCGCGCCGCATTCGCAGCCAGTCGTAATTGATTCGTTGTCCTGGGAAGTTCGACATCTTTGAGACGGGGTGAAACGGGATAGCCTGTTTCCTCATGCGCTGCCTCAACAAGCCGATCGGCACGGTCTTCAATTTCCGTCGCGTACGCGTCGAGGAATTCAGCGAAACGCTCGCCAGGCCAGGTTTTCACTTTTTCAAAAGCCCGCGCGGCTGATTTAATCGCAAATTCGACTTCCGACCAGGGGCTGACCGGATACCAGTTTGTAAGCGCCTTCCCTGTCAGGGGGTTGTAGGCACAAAAAGCTTCTGTTCCTTCAGAGGGACAGGATTCTCCATTTAACAACATCAGGGAGACAAACATCGAGAACTTTCTCTTTGGGGGTTGGGAATGTGCTGAGCAGGCCCACCTATTTAATCATTTCAATTCATTTTCACCAGAGAAGAGGTCAATCGCAACCCAGCTTAAGAAAAGTCGATTATTCTTCCACACCCGTATCGGGGCTGCATTCCTGTAAATTTCGGATAAATTCCTCCGAAAGCCCCGCTTCCTTCCGAGCATCGTACTGGAAAGTTTCCCCCTTCGCCTTGAACGGACGTAAAGGCCAGTGAAGATGCTTACAGAATGCTTCCCAGTCGGATTCGGTCGGGGCTTTTAACTTGCGGAGCCATTCGATGCCGAAGGCGACGTGCTCAATTTCATCCTTGTGAATCTGCCGCATCATGGCGGCACTTTTGGGATCGCCCGCTTCGAGGAAATAATTCTCGAACTCAATCGTATGGTCGAGATTCCGCCCTTCAAATGTTAATGGTAACCCAGCGAGATAATCGAGTTCGTTTTCAAAGCTGAGCGCTTTTTTCCAGATATAACAGTTCACTGGAAGTTCACCGAATTCGATCCCGAGTGCGGAACAACGAACCTGATGCATTCGCGTATGCCGTTGTTCATCCGCCATCACGGTTGTCATGCCGATCCGAAACTCGGCAGGGGCCTCCGGAAAAGCGAGCAACATGTAGGCCATGACTTCCAACGCCTGTAACTCATGATTCGCCATGATGTGATGAGCAATCGCCCGCATCCGTTGTTCCTTGAAACTAACCGGATGCGGCATCGCCGGTGCCGTTCGACGAGGGGCGAACTTCAGATTAGCAGGTCGTGCCGGTTCCTCGACGCGAAGCGGTTTTCCCGGGTGCTCATCAGTAAACGGCTCCTCTACCGGTCGCAGCTTCTCCTCCAAAGATTCAGAGAGCAGGACACGTTCAGCAAACTGACGAATTTCCATGGGAATCATTCTCGCAGAAGGACAGCGCCTACCCACGTCCCCCTTCACAACACGTTTCACAAATCGTATGACAGCGAGAGCAAACCGTTTTCATTTTGATATCGATCAATTCTCCCCCACAAACAGGGCAACACCGGCGACAGGTTTCCGAAGTAGGTTGTCCGTTTTCGGTATGGGGATGAGCATTTTGATGAACGGGCATAGAACTCACTCCTTGAGTTATCGGAGAAGGGAGAGGGCAAGCAGTATTATTTGATACTGGATTTAGAGCTGAGGTTCAACGGGCTATGTAAACCTCAACGGCATTTGAGCAGAAAACATCTAATCTATTTAGATTCCTGCATGAGTGAAACCCTCTTCCAGGTTCCCGGTAACATTGATTTGATGCCCAAAGAACAACCCACCATCGTCAAACCAGAAGTCAAAACTGAAATCAGGATTAATACAGATCGATTGCATTGTTATTCGCTTCTTGAATTTTCTTTCCGTAACGGGACGTTCGTTGTTGTCTTCATCCAGCCAGGAACGATTTTTCAGATTAAGGAGTCGAAACGCAGCGTACTCTCTGGCGGCATTATCCCATTTTTTCGCATGATCAAATAATGAATCTGTTACGCAAAGCATTAACTTCAGTCTCTGCTCATCCTTTTCAATAAGTGTCAGGTTGATACTTGTCTTTAGCCACCTTGTTTGACAGTTGTACCAGTTGAGAGATCGATCAAATAAGAATTTCCCAAAGCGATCGTCTCGAAATATTTTTGGAGTAAGATACTCTCGAACAGCACAATCCAACTCAGGATCAATGACCTCTTCATCAAGGAGTTCAACCAGTGCCGCCTGCACCGGTTTACCCTGAAATTGATCGGAATAATGTGCCCGAAATCTGATTCGCCCTTCAGTTTCGATGCTCTGAATTATCTTATCCAGTTCGACCTGATTACCTATCTGCAAAACCCGAATTTCCACACTGTTCAGAGCACATCCCTCAATACGCCATACCGGCAAGTCGAAAACGAGATCGTGATGGTCATCTCCTCGCGTCCAGTTTACACTCGGCCCCAACGAGCTAACCAGTCCTGAAATTTCAAAGACCGGACATTTCAACAATTGCGCATAACATTCATTTTTCGCGATTCGCAATTTCTCCAGCTCATCAACTGAGTCCATGAATCATCTCCTGCTCAATACAACAGTTCGAGTCATTTCACGCGATATCAAAATCGGTGAAACCTTCTTTTCGAGTTCCTGTCAGATCCACAAAATGAGAACCGAACATCTCTTCATCATAGAAAGTGAATTGAAATTCTGATTCAGAGAAAACAGAGATACTGACCAAAATCATACGTTGTAAGAATTCATCGGCTGTAACCGGGTTTTCGTCATCCTCCAGCCAACCCTCATTTTTTACTTCCAAAACTTCTGTCACCAGATACTTGTTATATCGCCGTTGCCAATATTCGGTTTTTTCACACAACGCTTCCAGCAACCGTATTGCAGCCTGCAGTTGCTTAAGATCAGGCTCTTCCAGATCGATATCCAAATCGACTTTCGATTTCAGCCATTTGAACGTTTTGCGATAGGTATCGCCATCGCCTCTCTTGAAGATGCCGAGCGCTTCGCTTTTAAGGGTTTTGGGTAATTCTGTTTCGTCAGACATTATAACTCCTCCTGAAGTATTCCACTTCTATAAGCGATCTAGCAAGAACCCCGTGATCTCTACAGGCCGTTAGCTACTTAAGTCTCATTTTAGATCACCCGATCAAGCCACACGGATCGTAGGAATTAAACAAACCCTACCGTTCTAAACTTAAGTTCACCACTATTCAAGCTCAAGCAACCCGGTTCCCTCGGACGTAATAAACTTGTATGGGGGAAGGAGATCGGGTAGCATAAAGATTCGTTTATTCATTCACCCCCAACAGCGCCTGCCTGTTCCCCTGCGTTCACGCCTCCCCTCCATACCATCCATTCAAACCCCGGAGCAATCTGCATGCGATGGGTTTCCACCACATTTAAGCTGCTTTGTTGCTCTCTGTGCCTGTTCTCGGGACTGAGGGTTTTCGCGGAGGAACCGAATACGCTTGGCAATCTGAGGATCAACCCGGCAGAATTAACGCTTACGGGTCCTGATCTTAAATACCGATTGCTGGTCGAAGCGGATGATGACGCTGGGTTTGTAAATGATCTTTCGCGCGAGGTCGTCTTTTCGAGTCGGGATGAATCAATCGCGACAGTTTCCCCTGAAGGAAAGATCCTCGGTCTGAAAGATGGTCAGACCGAAATCATCGCCAAGTACGGTGACCAGGAGGCAGTCCTTACTCTCACGATTCAAAAGAGTGACCGCCAGCGTCAACTTCATTTTGAAAACGACATCACACCGATCTTCAATAAGTTCAGTTGCAACGGTTCTGGTTGTCACGGCAAAGCGGAAGGTCAAAACGGGTTCAAGTTATCCGTCTTCGGATTCGACCCGGAACAGGATCGGCTGACACTCGTTTCTGAATCGCGTGGACGACGAATTTTCCCTGCGGCTCCAGAGAAGAGCCTGCTGTTGATGAAAGCCTCCGGCGATGTGCCACATGGAGGAGGGATTCATATCCGTAAGGGATCCGAAGAATATCAACTGCTGTATGACTGGATTCAATCCGGTATGCCAATCGGAGATCCACAAGCTCCCCAGGTTGCCTCAATCGAGGTGACCCCTGGCGAACAGCGGATGAAAATGAACAGCGAGCAACAATTACGTGTGGTCGCGACTTATTCCGACGGGCACAAAGTCGATGTGACCCGGCACGCGAAATTTCAATCGAACAATGAACCCCTCGCCACGGTCGATGACAAGGGACTTGTCCATATTCACGACATTCCAGGGGAAGTGGCCGTCATGGCCAGTTACATGGGGGCGGTCAATGTCTTTCGAGCCTTGATCCCGCAGCAGGATTTTGAATTCCATCCGAACCCCGCTCCTTCTGTGAATTTCATTGATGATCTTGTCGAATCGAAGCTGGAAAAACTCAATATCAGTTCTTCCGGTTTATGTAGCGATGAAGATTATCTGCGGCGGGTGTATCTCGATGTCATCGGAACCTTACCGACGGTCGAAGAAACGCGTCATTTTCTGGCGGACACGTCCCCTGATCGACGCGAACGACTCGTGAGTGAGTTATTGGATCGACCCGAATACGCCACGTACTGGGCGCTTAAATGGTCCGATCTGTTGCGAGTAGACCGGCTCAAATTGGGACGCAAAGGTTCGTACAACTATTACAACTGGATTCGAACAAGCTTCGAACAGAACAAACCGTTCGATCAATTCGCATCAGAACTGCTGACTGCGGAAGGACCGATTACGGAATCTCCCTCAGGTTACTTCTTCAAGGCCGTCGACGACCCCGGACAAGCGGCAAGCACCGTTGCCCAGGTTTTCCTGGGAATTCGCATCGAATGTGCGCAATGTCATCACCATCCGACCGACCGTTGGAGCCAATCGGACTATTACGGCATGCGGGCGCTCTTCTCCCAGGTGCAATTCAAACCGTCCGAACAGGGTGAAATGTTAGAGACAGCCGTCGCCACTCCCACAATGCATCCCCGGACCGGGGAAGAAGTCATGCCTCGCCCACTCGGTTCCGAACAGAACGTCAATTCGGATGACATCGACCGCCGTGAAGTAATGGCCGATTGGTTAACGTCCCATAGCAATGAATGGTTTGCCCAGAATGTCGTCAACCGGGTCTGGGCACATTTTCTGGGACGGGGGATTATTGAGCCGGTCGATGATATTCGTTCGACCAATCCTCCGACAAATCCGGAGTTGCTTGCGGCGCTGACAAAATACTTCATTGAACATGATTACGATCTGCATCAGTTGATCCAACTGATTACTCGTTCCCGAACGTATCAACTCTCCTCTGAGACCAATCCGAGTAACGAACGAGACGAACAGAATTATTCTCGCGCGTTACTGAAAACGTTGCAGGCGGAAGTCCTCCTCGATGCGATCTGTCAGGTGACGGGGGTTGAAGAGAAATTTGCCGGTGTTCCTGCCGGAGCGCGCTCCATTGAATTGTGGGATAGCCAGGTGCCGCATTACTTCCTCAAGTTATTCGG
>JAGQQC010000679.1 GCA_020426395.1 Planctomycetaceae bacterium | reverse complement strand
TCGAAATCGATCCCGCCACCAAAGAGGTGGTTTGGACTTTCGATCAATACACTCGCTTTGGAAACTCGGCTCCGACCTCGCAGGTTTTGGACGTCGAAGGGGATGTAAACCGGTAGCTTGTCTTGAGGTTGCAATTCGTTCGGGTGGCACTGCTGGCTTGCCCAGCAGTGTGATTGCGGAGTGAATATGGAATGCTCCACTACCATCGCAATATTGTGATTCCTCATGAGACAGGAATTGCTCCCTTCAGAAAAAATCTATTTTTACATTGATTTTGGAAGCGTTCGAAATCGGTTCTGTATTCTCACTGCTGGACGAGCCAGCAGTGCCACCCCGGGCAAGGTTTCGTCTGATAGTGGGGGCGATTATCAGGTCGATTTCCGACTCTGGAAGGTTCCGATTGTAACACTCGTGCGAGTTCTTTTTCTCTTCCGGTAGGTACCGAATAGTCCGGTTGAACTGGTCTTGCTGCCGAGTGCCTGCGAGTCACACTTTAGGCCCATTTGCCCTGCTTAGCCAGCTTTTCATAAGCCAGGATTGATCGGTCACTACAATCTGCATTTTCGGAAAAATTCTCAGGTTAACGTAACTACTTAACCCCCCTGAAAGTTGTGATCGATACGACCGGTCCGGGTATCGGTCGTTCCGATTGCA
>JAGQQC010000678.1 GCA_020426395.1 Planctomycetaceae bacterium | reverse complement strand
CGACCAACCCATCGCCGCACTTATTAAAGACCTCAAACAAAGAGGCATGCTGGATGAAACGATGGTCGTCTGGGGATCCGAATTCGGACGAACTCCATTAGGAGAAAACCGAACTGAGGGACAAGCCGTGACGGGCCGCGACCATCATCCGTTTGCTTTCAGCATGTTTCTCGCCGGTGGTGGTCTTAAAGGGGGTCAGGTTTATGGCGCCTCAGACGAAATTGGCTGGGGTATCGCTGAAAAACCTGTGCATGTGAATGATCTGCACGCCACGATGCTACACCAGTTCGGTATGGATCATCTCAAGTTGACCTATCGGTTCCAGGGACGTGATTTCCGCCTGACGGATGTCGCTGGGGAAATTATTCCCGAGTGGATTGCTTGAACAACTTGACCTGTTTTCCAGTCTGGGGAAGAATGCAACTGGCTTTAACAGTGCCTTTCTTTATTCGTCCCCCCGGCTTACAAGCACTCTGATTATGCCTGACTGGTTAACACCCTCACCCGAAGTCACCTACTACACTTTGGCAATTCTGTTATTGCTGCTGAATATCGGCTTCTGGTTGCTCAATCTGCTAACGATTCCAGGAAACTGGCTGGTGCTGATAGGCACAGCCTTGTTTGTCTGGCTATATCCCTATCCCGAAGAATCGGGCG
>JAGQQC010000677.1 GCA_020426395.1 Planctomycetaceae bacterium | reverse complement strand
GGACTGTGGACCGCCATGTACGGTGCAGGCGAATGCTATGCCTACGCAGCGACCAAAGATCCAGCAGCTCGCCAGCGTGCCAAGGATGCCTTCGAGGCCTTGCGCTACCTGAGCCTTGCTCCTCGCGGTGGTTCACACCCTGCCCCCAAAGGATTTATCGCACGAACTATCGTCCCAATTGACGAGCCCGATCCCAACCAACGCCCAAGCTACACGCTCAAGGGGCAGGAACAAACACGCCAGCGAGGCGATAGCCTGTGGCGCATCTATGAGCCGCGTTGGCCCACATCAGCCGACGGTAAGTACTACTGGAAGAGCGATACCAGTTCCGACGAACTCGATGGCCACTATTTCTTCTATGCGTTGTACTACGATCTAGTTGCTGATACCGAAGAGGAAAGAGAGCTCGTGCGCGAGATTGTGCGCGACAACGCAAATCACCTCGTCGAAAATAATTTTCAGATGCTCGATCATGCCGGAGTCACGCGCTGGGCAGTCTTCAACCCCGAACTGTTCAATCAGGATGTACTGTGGGCCGCCGGACGAGGGCTCAATTCGCTAAGCATTCTATCGTACCTAGCTACCGCCACCCACATCACCGGCGACCCCAAGTATCTCGAAGCCGCACGCGAGCTGCGCGACGTGCACGGATACCATCAAAA
>JAGQQC010000676.1 GCA_020426395.1 Planctomycetaceae bacterium | reverse complement strand
CGCACGGCCGCGGTGCTTGATCGTATCGAGCACCAACGCCCGCTACGAAGATTGGGCCGACTTGCCCGAAGCGGAATACGAAGCGAGCAAAAGCGATCTGTGCGAAACGACTCTCGACGCCCTGGAGAAATACGTGCCCAACGTGCGCAACCGCGTGGTGCATGTCGAAGCGGCGACTCCCCGCACCTTCCAACGCTATACCCAACATGTCGCTGGTGCGAGCTTCGGAACCAAGTTTGAAGGACTTGCGGTGAGTCGCGCACTTCCGCAGCAGGTCTCCGGACTGTACCACGCCGGCAGCGTCGGCATCATCATGTCCGGTTGGCTCGGAGCCATGAACTACGGCGTGATCGTCGCTAACGAAGTCGACAACCAGCTCATGACCGGCGGGTCTCGTTCGACGTCTGGCGTCCAACGCGAATTGGCGTCCGACTAGCGAGACCGTGGCCACGCCCCTGTTTCAGGCCGACGCCTTCAACGTCGTCCCTTCCGTCCGGATCGACCGAGGAATCCATGTCGCTCGACGCCATTAAAGCCGCCATCCCGCATCGCGAACCGTTTCTGCTTATCGACGAAGTCGTCTCTCAGGAAGGAGACAAGATCGTCTGTCGCAAGAAATTCGTCGGCGACGAGTTCTGGTATCAGGGACACTACCCCGACTACCCCATC
>JAGQQC010000675.1 GCA_020426395.1 Planctomycetaceae bacterium | reverse complement strand
AGCCTTCCTCGACGGCGACAAGCTCCGCCGATTCGACGCCGTGCTGGCGAATCCGCCGTATTCGATCAAAGCCTGGGACCGTGCCGCGTGGCAGTCCGACAAGTGGGGTCGAAACCGCTACGGCACCCCACCCCAAGGACGAGCTGACTTCGCGTTCTGGCAACACATCCTCGCCAGCATGAAACCTGACACCGGACGCTGCGCCATCTTGTTCCCCCACGGAGTGCTGTTCCGCGACGAAGAAGCCGACATGCGCACCAAGATGATCCAAGCCGACGTCATCGAAGCCGTCCTCGGGCTTGGCCCGAACCTGTTCTACAACTCGCCGATGGAAGCCTGCGTCGTCATCTGCCGCAGCAAGAAGCCCAAGGACCGCATAGGCAAGATTCTGTTCATCGACGCCGTCAACGAAGTCACCCGTGAGCGCGCCCAGAGTTTCCTCACCGCGGCGCACATCGACCGCATCGTCAACGCCTACCGAGCCTTCGGCGGCGAAGCCGGCTTCACGGCCGTCGTCACTCTCAACGAGATCGCCAGCAAGCAGAACAACCTCAGCATCCCCCTCTACGTCAAACGCACCAACGCTTCGACCGGGCCCGACCTCGCCTCCGCACTCCGGGTTTGGCGGACGTCCTCCGGCCAGCTGAAGGCGGCAGCTGCCGAACTGTTCGAAC
>JAGQQC010000674.1 GCA_020426395.1 Planctomycetaceae bacterium | reverse complement strand
CCACTCGTAGGGCAATTCCTCGGTGACCGGGGCTCTGCCCCATAACAGGACTTGCAGCCGAATGCGCCAAAAGGCGAAATTCGGAACCACCACCAGCACGCGCTGGGCGACTCGCAGAATCTGTTCCAGCAGTTCCACCGGATACCGCAGTTGCTGGAGTGTCTGGCTCAATACCGCGAAATCGAAACTGTCGTCCGGCAGATACTGCAAGCCTTCGTCCATGTCCCCCCGGATGACGGGAATTCCCCGCGCGATGGCGGCCAGGAATTCTTCGTCGTCCAGTTCGATTCCCTGAACCCGACAATTCAATTCGTCGCGGAGCAGGGTCAGCAGACGCCCATCGCCACAACCCAGGTCGATGACGCGACTGCCCGGTTTGATTTCGCGCTTGATGATTTCATCAATCACCGCCGCCGAAGGGTCTTTCATGCAATAACGCTTGGGGCGAAACTGCTTCAAGCGTTGCGAAAAACCACGCGGCTTCAGTGGCGGGTGAACAGGCTTGGGGTGCATGGTTCCACGACATCCTCGGTGATGCAAGATCGGCAACTCCCGCTCCATGGCCGGAATCCGTCTGTCCGTCCGCGGGAGTTGCTCTCATCCTATCCCCGCAGGCCGCCGTCGGCAATCATTGGGCAGCGCTCATCGTGGGTGGAGCTAAGTCAATGCAGCAC
>JAGQQC010000673.1 GCA_020426395.1 Planctomycetaceae bacterium | reverse complement strand
GAAGTATTCCCAATGCGATTGTGTTCGTGAGAAAGTAATTACTATTTTCCCTCTAAGTCTTCATCGATTTGTTGGCCCGTTGTCTGACCGAGAAACCAAGCTAGTGGCACTGACTTGCCAGCGTCCAATGCGGCAATAGCCACTGCAATCGCGCCATCAATTTCTGCCCACTGTCTCGCTGTTTTCTCTGGATTCCAGGCATCTACAATTTGACCCAAACTTGGAATTTCAACCATTAACTCCTTACCTCGAGAATCGTTTTCTAAACCAGCCATTATGCACTTTCTATAAGTACGTATAATCTGTTTTGAGCGGGAAACGGGACTTGAACCCGCGACCTCCTCCTTGGCAAGGAGGCGCTCTAGCCAACTGAGCTATTCCCGCGCTCGTGTTATTTTACCAATAACAACCTGCTGATTCTACCGCGAGAACTCCAAGTTGTGAAGTCGTAAGAGATACAGGTATACTAACGGCATGCAATACAGTTCCAACTACGAACTCAATCGACGCGTTGGTCAAGCTACAGACGGTGGTATCAAAGTACTTTTCAAGTGGCTGGGAATCGGAATTAAAGCACTAGCCGAGTTTCTGGTAGAAGCACTGCATTCAATCACGGGAAAATGATTGCTTCTTGGGGAAAAGTAAGATAGGATACACCACATTAAAATCAGTCAT
>JAGQQC010000672.1 GCA_020426395.1 Planctomycetaceae bacterium | reverse complement strand
TCGATCAACTGCTCGATCTGGCCACGCTCGGTCGCGGGCACCTTGTCACCCAGGTCGTTCAGCGCCTTCTCGGTGCCGTACACCAAGTTGTCGGCGTTGTTGCGGGCTTCCACCAGCGCACGTTGCTTGTTGTCCTCACTCTCGTGGGACTTGGCTTCCTGCACCAGGCGATCGATCTCGTCGGACGACAGGTTGGTCGACGCCGTGATCTTGATGCTCTGCTCCTTGTTGGTCGCCTTGTCCTTGGCGGTCACATGGAGAATGCCGTTGGCATCGATGTCGAACGTCACCTCAATCTGGGGCACGCCACGCGGTGCCGGCGGAATGCCGTCCAGGCGGAAGTTGCCCAGCGTCTTGTTCTGACCGGCCATGGGGCGTTCGCCCTGGAGCACGTGAATGTCCACGGCGGTCTGGCTGTCCGCGGCCGTGCTGAAGATCTCCGTCTTCTTGGTCGGGATCGTGGTGTTGCGCGGAATCAAGACCGTCATCACACCACCCAGCGTCTCCAGGCCCAGGCTCAACGGCGTCACGTCGAGCAACAGCAGGTCGCTCACTTCGCCGCCCAGCACACCGGCCTGCAACGCCGCGCCGACCGCCACCACTTCGTCCGGATTCACACCCTTGTGCGGATCCTTGTTGGTCAGGCTGCGGACCAGATCCTGGATCATGGGCATGCGGGT
>JAGQQC010000671.1 GCA_020426395.1 Planctomycetaceae bacterium | reverse complement strand
AAACGCCGTTTCACTCCGTGATCGTCTGGATGGTGATCTGGGCAGCATGCCCTTTGATGATGCTCTTGCCCGATTGAAGCAGGAGGTCACCAGCAAAACGATTCGCCAGATCGTGAAATCCTCTTTCGCTGGCCTGGAAAGCAACGAAGGCGTGCAGAACGAGTATTAGGAAGAACTTAGCTTTCAAGAGCCCTGTCTAACTCTAAAGGTAAGAGAAATTTGACTTCGGGTGACACGGCTAGACTCGCTAGCCGTGCCATTGTGTTGTTGAATTAAATAAATACTCAATGGGAAAAGACCGGTAGTCAATTAGCTAAGAACAATTCTTATCTTGTTCAGAGTTTCCGGTTACCCAATGAATGCTGATAGAAGTTCGTTTGCACAACGGCACGGCTAGCGAGTCTAGCCGTGGCACCCATTTTCGTCGGTTTCGTGATTTTAAGTGAACAACATTAAGGCGAATACGAAAAATAGGTCCAGCAGTGCCTGACCTACTTTCTCTTATTACACTAGAACTGAACCAACTATGTCCTCCACAGATGGCGATAGCAAAATTCGATTACAGAAATTCCTCGCCTCTGCGGGCGTGGGATCTCGGCGTCATTGTGAGGAGTTGATTCTGGCGGGGCGAGTCTGCGTGGATGGGGATGTCGTCAATAAACTGGGGGCCCTGGTCGATCCGTATCAGC
>JAGQQC010000670.1 GCA_020426395.1 Planctomycetaceae bacterium | reverse complement strand
GAGGAGTCCAACGGGGCGGTGTCAGACACCGGGTGCTCTGGCGCGCGTGGGCGGCCGGGCGCATGATGGGGGTGGAGGTCGCCATGAGGTGCCGCCGCCCGATCGGTGTGACGCTCGCACTCGTCGCTGTCGTCGCGTGCACACGCGAACCCGCTGCATCGCCGTCGACCACCACCGCCTCGACGGCCGCCACCACGATCGCGGAGCCGACGACCACGACCATCGCACCCACCACGACCGTCGCATCGACGACCACGACCGTCGCTCCGACGACAACCCGGCTGGCGACGACCACCTCCACGACCACCACGACCACGACCACGACCACGACCACGACCACGACCACGACCACCCCCGCCTCGGCACCGGCGGTCGCGTTGTGGCAGGGGGCGAGCGGGCGGCACGAGGTGGCGCTCACCTTCGACGCGGGGTCCGACACCGGAGCGGCAGCTGCGATCCTCGACCTCCTCGCCGCGGAGGGCATCCCGGCCTCGTTCGGCATGACCGGCGCGTGGGCGACCGCCAACCCCGACCTCGTGGCGCGGATGGCGGCCGACGGTCACGTGCTCATCAACCACACCCAGACGCACCCGTACATGACCGAGCTGTCGACCGAGCAGCGCTTCGCCGAGCTCGCCGCCGCCGACGCTGCGGTGTCGGCGATCACGGGCCGCACGATGGCCCCGTTCTTCCG
>JAGQQC010000066.1 GCA_020426395.1 Planctomycetaceae bacterium | reverse complement strand
AGTCGTTTTCATCGCGGGAAAAAAAAGTCATGGTTACGGAGCCCATGAACATAAAGCAGGCTGCATGCTCTTAGCTAAAGCGCTGGAAGAGAACATGCCTGGCTACGAAGCGACCGTGGTCACGAACGGCTGGCCGACAGATCACTCTGTCTTTGAGGGAGCGAATAGTATTGTCATCTACTGCGATGGAGGATCTGGCCATCCCATCAATGAACACCTGGAGGAAGTGGACGCGCTCATGAAAAAGGGAGTTGGCCTGACACTCATCCACTATGCAGTTGAAGTTCCCAAGGAACCCTCCGGAAAAAAGTTCCTGGACTGGACCGGCGGGTTTTTCGAGATGAACTGGTCAGTTAACCCACACTGGACCGCCAGTTTCGATCAATTCCCGGACCACCCCATCACCCGCGGTGTCAAACCGTTCAAAATCAACGACGAATGGTATTACCACATGCGCTTTGTCGAGGGGATGAAATCGGTCACCCCCATTTTAACGGACGTCCCTCCTGCCAGCACACTGGAACGTCCGGATGGCCCTCATAGTGGTAACCCTTACGTGCGAGCCGAACAGGGCCAACCGCAACATGTCGCGTGGGCTCGGGAACGAGAAGATGGTGGTCGTGGATTCGGTTTTACGGGTGGACATATTCACTGGAACTGGGGAAACGACAGCCATCGCAAGCTGGTTCTCAATGCAATCGTCTGGACGGCGGGGGGCAATGTTCCCGAAAGCGGAGTCCTCTCTGCTACTCCGACACTAGAAGAACTTGAGGCCAATCAGGATTACCCCAAACCGGATGACTATAACCCCGCCCGTATCCAACGGTTGCTTTCCGATTGGAAAATTGCCCTGGCCAATTAAGGCGCGCGTTGACTTCGTTGAGCCGACCGAGTCTTCATCAGTCTCCGTTCACTTAAAGAAGATGTTCACTCAAAGATGGTGAACTCCTACTAAATTAAGACCCCATCCTGAAACCCGGTTGTGGTTGTTCTACAACCTGCAAAAACAAGATTCAATTTAACCCATCAGAGGGTTTCAGGATCACTTCAAGTAAAGAGATTCCGGATGAAATCTTTCTCCACGCTGACCTGCTTGTTTTCTCTCTTCTGTGCGTGCATGGTCTCTTCATCCTTGCTGGCTGAAGAAGAACCCGTTCGTCAGGCAAAAAATGCATTAGAGGGACTCGATGTAGCAGAGGGTCTGGATGCGACCTTGTTTGTCTCCGAACCGGAGATGCTCAGCCCGACGAATATCGATATCGATGCCCGTGGGCGCGTCTGGGTTTGCGAAGTCGTTAATTATCGCAGGCGAGACGGTGAGCGACCGGAGGGAGACCGGATTCTGATCTTTGAAGATACAGATGGTGATGGTAAAGCGGATTCCAAAAAAGTGTTCTACCAAGGCCGCGATATTGATACCGCGATGGGAATTTGCGTCATGGGAAATCGGGTCATCGTCTCTGTTGCCCCCTATGTGTTTGTGCTGATTGATGATGACGGCGATGACAAAGCCGACCGCAAAGAGACTCTCTTCTCCAATACGGGCCAACCACAACACGATCACTCGAACCACGCATTTATATTCGGGCCAGATGGCAAGCTGTATTGGAACTTCGGAAACACCGGGAAACATGTGCACGACGCCGATGGAAACCCTGTCATCAGCAAAGAAGGGCATGCCGTCGTTGATAACGGCCAACCTTACATTGGCGGAATGGTGTTTCGCTGCAACATGGATGGGAGCGAGTTCGAAGTACTGGGACATAACTTCCGCAACAATTACGAAGTCACGGTCGATTCCTTCGGAACGTTATGGCAATCCGACAACGACGATGATGGTAACCAGGGTGTGCGCATTAACTATGTGATGGAACATGGCAACTTTGGTTACCGGGATGAAATGACCGGCGCCGGTTGGCGCGATCCGCGAATCGGAATGGCGGAAGAGATTCCACTACGACACTGGCATCTGAATGATCCGGGGGTTGTGCCCAACTTGTTACAAACCGGTGGAGGTTCTCCAACAGGAATCTGCCTGTATGAAGGGAATCTGCTGTCTGAAGTCTTCCAGAACGAAATGATTCATACCGACGCCGGGCCTAACATCGTCCGCGCTTATCCTGTCGAAAAAGAGGGAGCGGGTTACTCGGCCAAGATGGTCAACATTCTGGAGGGAACGCGCGACAAATGGTTCCGCCCCTCCGATGTTTGTGTCGCTCCCGATGGCTCATTGATCGTTGCGGACTGGTACGATCCAGGTGTCGGCGGACACCGGATGGGCGATGTCGAAAAAGGTCGTCTGTTCCGTATTGCTCCCAAAGGAACCCCGTATCACGTCACGAAGTTCGACGTCTCTACTCCCGAGGGAGCCATCGAAGCGTTGAAATCTCCCAATCTGGCACGACGCTACCTCGCCTGGACCGCACTCCATGAAATGCAGGAGAAAGCAGAAACAGCCCTCGTCAAATTAAGCCAGGACAGCAATCCGCGTTATCAGGCACGGGCGTTCTGGTTGCTCGGAAAAATCAAAAACCGGGAGGAGCAGACGATTCGAGAGATGCTCAAACAGGATAACAGTGACTTGCGTGTGCAGGCCTTACGGGTGGCACGCCAAACGGGAGCAGACCTGCGTGCGTTAATTGAAAAACTGGCTGATGATCCTTCCCCCCAGGTTCGCCGGGAATGCGCACTCAGCCTTAGAGATCTGAAACCCGAAGAGATTCCCCCCCTGTGGACGAAACTGGCCTTACAATATGATGGTCAGGATCGCTGGTACCTGGAAGCCCTCGGGATCGGTGCGGCGAATAACTGGGATGTCTGTCTGGCCGATTGGCTGAAAGAGGTCAGTGATGACTGGAGCAGTTCAGTGAACCGGGATATCGTCTGGCGTTCTCGTGGAAAACAAACACCGTCGCTGCTCTTGAAACTACTCATCGAAGATGGTGTCCCGGAAAAAACTGTTCCTCGCTATTTACGTGCGTTTGATTTTCTGCCAGAAGCAGACAAAACCGGTCCGTTGATGGAACTGGCCCTCAATTCGAATCCGGAAGATCACTCTGCCAGAACCAACCTGATCGTACAGGAAGCATTGCTGCGTCTCCCTTCTTACGAGGCGATCAAACAAGCTCACAAAGAGGACGCGTTTGCCACCGCACTCGATCGGTTCCAGGGGAAACCTGCCTTTGTTGAATTGGTAACTCGCTATAGCCTGGAAGACCGTTATCCTGAGCTGATCGACATCGCGATGGTAGATCCTCAATCCAATCTCTCGGTCGAAGCCATTCTCACATTGCTTAACGCAAAACAATTCGAGTTAATTCGTACCCGACTTGATTCTCTGAAACCGGAAGAAGCCGAGAAATTGATTCAGGTCATCGGGTATTCCCAGCAGGGTGGATCGGTTGCTGTTTTCAAAAACTACATCCAGGATGAGGAACAGGATATCTCCTTACGCCGACTGGCGACTTTGCAGCTCGGCAAATCCAAATATGGGTCCGAACAGCTACTGAAGTGGGTTGAAGAAAAGCAACTCCCCAAAAACTTAAAAAACTCAGCCGAAGCCGCCTTACTAGGTTCTGCCGATCAGAAAATCCGTGAAGCATCTCTGAAGCTCTTCCCACAAGCCCCCTCTCGAAACAATAAACCTTTGCCTCCGATTCAGGAACTGGCCAAACGAACTGGAAGTGTGGCTAAAGGGCGACTGGTCTTTAATGGGGTCGGCACCTGCATTAAGTGTCATCAAGTGGCAGAATTTGGCAAAGACTTTGGGCCAGCATTAACAGAAATTGGCTCGAAACTAAGTCGAGAGGCGATGTATGAAGCGATTCTCTTCCCCAGCGCAGGAATCAGCCACAATTACGAGGCCTATACCCTGGTCGATGTCGACGGTAACGTGCTCAGCGGACTGCTCACCAGCCAGACGAATGAAGCTGTCACGCTGAAAACTGCGGAAGGAATTTCGCGGACCATCAAGCAAGACGATATCGATGAACTTATCAAACAGAACATCTCCCTCATGCCGGCGGACTTGCAGAAAATCATGAGTGAAGAAGAACTGGTGGATCTTGTTGAGTATATGAGCACGCTGAAAAAAACCGAATAACTTCTTCAAACCAACAGTAGCCCAGACAACTCGACGAGGTTGTCTGGGCTGCTCGTTTTAGGGAATGTCCTACGTGGAATGAAATTCGGGCCAGCGTTTCCAGGCGTAAGTCCATTCCATCCACATTCGCATGAGGGACCACAGCACCCGCATCCGGGCCAGATGTTCCGGAGAAAGTTTTTCCTGTTGGGCGGTGGAAAGTCTGGCGGCCTCCGTGAGCCCGGCCCGCTCGGCCAGCACTCGGCAAAGCTCATCCGCCGAGAGAGGCCCGCTCTCTTCATCAACCAGTCCCGCTGCCTCCGCTTTGACAAAGAGCGCAAAGAGTTGGCTTCGCTTGGGATCCAGTTCGAGCGGAGTATTATTCGCCTGAGCTTCACGCGTCAGTTTTTCAAGTTCATCCAGTGTGACCGCAACCAGGGCCTGTTCTGATACGGATTCCGTCATGAGCCAGCTTTCTTCAGGAGACAGTTTTCTTTAGATTCGGCCTCCATTTTATCGGATTAAAAGCGGGAATACAGCGATACCCGGGGAGGAATCGATCTAAACCGGCTTTCCATACGGATAAATCAAGGAGACAGCCTGCTTACGTGTGATACAATAAGGAGGCCGATCTCAACTAACCCCCTGTTTCCACACTGATTTCCTTTTTGCGAACCGTTGCCGGATAGAGCATGTCTCCCTTTTTCAATTCTATCGTGGTGATTTCCCTGGCAGGCTGGATGGCTCTGCTGTTGTGGCGCGATTTGTATAAATCGTATACGGGTTCGTTCGCCTGGTTGGTGATCGTCAGTCATATTGCCACGATCCTGTTCATGGTCTTCGCCATGTATGTGGGGAACAAGCTGGGGCAACTTTACTATCGGGTCGACTACACCTTCCAGGATCTGATGGACTTATATGGTAACTCCCGCATCGTTGCCGGAATCGGAGCCTGGTTGATTGTCAGTGCATTTATGGGGCTCTTTCTGAGCGCGAAACAGGACGAGCGGGACTTCCTTGCGCGCTCGGAAGAATTAGAGAAGCGACTCAAGCTGGAACAAAAAAACCAGGATTCCAGCAATCCAGCAGAGAAAACCTCTCCTGCAGATGATTTGCAGAATAAAGAGACGTAACTCCTCTATCGTTTGTGTTTATGTAAGAACCCGTGCTCTCAAAAGAAAAAAGTCGATTCCAGCATTGCCAGTGAGTAGCTGGGGTGAGAGACTGATGAGAAGGAATCCCCGTCCCTTCTATCTGGTCTCAAAACTCATTCGAGAATCTGACTCATGTCTACTTTTGAAGCTTCCTCCCCATTCTCGTTAATGGCGACCTCACCGAAGCCCGCTTCACCTGCTCGTCGTCGCATTTTGCCACTCTTCGTAATGGGCATTCTGATTCTGTCCGGTGGAGGGTACATTTTCTGGAACTGGTCTGATTTGATGCTGGCTCTCGCGCCCAGTCTGACTGCGGAAGAACAACAACAGATCGCGGCGGAACTGGAACCCCAGGGAGTTAAATTTGTAAAGGACGAGCAAACCGGGAAAATTATCGAAGTTGAATTCACAGCAAGACGGGCAATCAATGATGAGCACTTGCTGAAATTATCCGGTTTCGACAGCATCGTTAAACTTCAAGTCAGCGATTGCGCGTTCACTGATGAAGGATTTGGCGTCGTACGCACCATGCCGGAACTGGAAGAACTGTTCGCAGGAGGCACGGCCATTGGCGACGCTGGCTTGGCTGCGCTGACCCATTGCCCGAAGTTGCGAGTACTCTACCTCGATGGTTGCGAAGAGATCACTCCAGAGGGCTTTGCCCAGTTGAATAAATTTCCCAAGCTGGAATACCTGAGTCTCAACTACTGTCTCTTTGGCGAAGAAGGGGCCACTGCACTTGCCAACCATCCTTCACTTCGAGAGCTCTATTTAACGGGCGGAGAATTGCTCAACAAAACAGCGATGACACAGATCGGATCCATTCCCAACTTGAATGTGTTCTCACTGTATACTTCCCGAATTCAGGATGACGAGTTTGCTGAACTTCGAGGGGCAAAGAATCTACAAGTTCTGGAAATCGACTACTGTTCCAATCTGAGCGATTCCTCTATGAAAACCATCAGCCAGCTTTCAAAGCTGCAAAAGCTGAACATCATGGGTTGTCAGAAAATTACGGACGAAGGCCTCGCCATAATTTCTGGTCTGACTGAATTGCAGGAACTGAATCTTTATCTGAGCGGCACAAGTCAGAGTTGCCTGAAGCATTTGGCCCAATTGCAAAAACTGGAACAGGTTCGTTTTAATGCTCGCGATGCAACCGATGAGGATATCAAATATCTGGCCAATTTTCCTCACCTGCAAGAGTTACAACTTCCCGGAGCCAAGGTAAGTGATGACGGGTTACAACCCCTCAGCGGACTAACCGAATTGCAGGTCATCACGTTGGGAGGAAATGAGATTTTTACCGGCGCTGGGTTAAAACACCTGAGCTCTGCCAAAGAAGTTAAGAAAATCGTCTTGATGAAACTTCCGGTTGAGAACGAGGCTATCAAACTACTCAATCAATTTCCGGAGCTGAACTCACTATTCCTGCGCGACGTACTTATTGATGACCGGTCTGTTCCTGATCTCTCCAAATTAGAATCCCTGAGACTTCTGCATATTCATTACACGAACATGACCTCCAGAGGAATTAGCCGACTGAAAAAAGCGCTTCCCCAGTGCGAAATCAATTATCTTCCTAAGTAAAAGCACTGAATGCGGCTCCAGCGCATAACTATTCCTTGTTTATCAAAATCTTCCCATTCCCCAACACACGTTCTGATTCTATAATTGTGCAAGGAATGGTCCTCCCCTGTTCATCAATCGGACTCTCGGATCGGAAAAGTTCGATCATTGGGATGAGTTCTAATCTCCTGTCCCCCCTTGGGAGTCACTGCTCAACCTCCCGGAGATCATCCTCATATAATTATCATCGAGGCTAGGATGACAGAATCACTCAAAGGAAAATACCTGATTGCCAGTCGTCAGTTGCGGGATCCGAACTTCTATAAGAGCGTGGTCCTGGTGGTCGAGGACGATGCCACCGAAGGGACGATGGGATTGATTATCAATCATCCTTCCGCCCTGCGGGTCTCGCAGGCCGTCGAAGGATTCTTCTATCTTCCCGAAACAGAAGAACGATTATTTATCGGAGGGCCCGTTGAGCCAACTGCGCTCTTTCTGTTGCACAGCTTCAGTGAATATAAAGATGGCGAATCCAATATTCTGCCCGGCATCTTTATGGGAAGCAGCGCCGAAACATTCGAGCAGGTGATTGAATCACTTTCGACGGGAAACTCTGGGCGCTGGTTCCGGGTGTTCTCTGGCTGTGCGGGTTGGGCTCCCATGCAACTGCAGAACGAAATCTCCCGAGGAGATTGGCTCATCCACCCAGCCGCAACCGAAGACTTACTTTGCGCGGAACCTTATGAGTTCTGGGAAAAAATGTCCCGAGAAGCGACGCCGTACCAGGGATTAATTCCCAAAGTGACTGGAAACCCGGAACACAACTAAGGCGTTTCAGCGACAGCGAGAGGTGCTTCCTCTTTCGCAGGAATTTCACTTTCCGGCACAATCCGGTCGCGATAAACATAAAGTCCATCCAGAAATGGCTCTACTCGCTCAAATTGACGAAGGCGAGAGATGTGTTCCTGTTGAATGATCGACTCCTTCGGTAATAAGAGAACACCGCGGGCCGTTCGCAATTCGCGAGAGAGAACATGCCCGACTTTCAGATTCTTCGGTTTCAGTTGTACCTCATCAACGACCTGCTCCTGAACTTTTGGCGTAGCCAGACATTCGTCTAAAGCTTCCAGTACGTCCGGATCGAAACGGGTACCTGACTGTTGTTGCAACTGTTCCATCACGGCTGCATGATTTGTATTTTGATAATCCGCTTGGTTATTCAAAGCGCGGTCATAGGCATTCGCAACAGCGATAATGCGAGAGCCGAGAGGAATATCAGTCTCTTTCAGTTTTTCCGGATATCCAGAACCATTCCAGGCTTCATGATGGTGCAAGACATACCGGGCGGCTTCTTCCAGGTGGGGCACCATCCGCACAATCACTTCCCCTCGGGAGACGTGTGACTTGAGTTGCTCCCGTTCATCCTGGCTCATGGCCATCACCGGTTTTTTCAGAATTTCGGTGGGCAAACCGATTTTGCCGATGTCATGCAGCATGGCTCCAACCTGTACTTGCAGTAGATCATCCCCGGTTACACCCAGTTTCCGGGCAACTTTACTACTCAAGGCCGCGACCCGTTTGCTGTGGTTTCCGACAACAGTGCTGTGGCGCTCGGACATTTCTGCCAGAATGTTAATGATGCCCATCAACGTTTTTTTCAACTGCTGATTGAGATCGGTAACTTCCTGAGTCCGCTCGGAAACTTTTGCCTCCAGTGCGTCGTTCCAGTTCTGTAATTGCAGATTTTGTTCCTGCAACTGTTCGTTCTGGAGCCGCACCTGTTCCTGTAGCTGCTGAACTTCGCGAGTTAAGCGGTACTTCTCCGCTGCTTCACTGATAACGGTCCGTAATTCGTCATCATCCCAGGGCTTGGAGATATAGCGGAAGACATTCCCAGAATTAATCGAATCAATCGCAGCATTAATGTCGGCATAGCCGGTGAGAATCACGCGGACAGTATCCGGTGCGATCCGCTTCACTTTCTCCATCAGGGCGGACCCCTGAATTTCAGGCATCCGTTGATCCGAGATAATGACGCTGATATCGTCGGATTCAACCGTTCGCAACGCTTCTTCAGGATCAGTCGTACCGATAACGTCAAACCCACCCCGTTTCAGGGCGCGCTTGCAAGCCTGAATCACATTCGGCTCATCATCGATAACAAGAATCCTGGGTTTATTCATAGTTTCACTTCAGGAGGTCTGGCCTTCCAGTTGAGCCCGTAGTTCAGAGTTGATCATTTCCAAAGAGAGAATCTTCTGTCGGGTGGACCGATTAAAAGAAACACTCTTCAGGTATTTCTGATGAAGCTGGGCCGCTTCTTCAACCGCTTTCAAAATCCCTTCTTCATCCCATGGCTTCGTCAAATACTGGTAGACGTGCCCATCATTGATCGCGCTGATCGCCGCTTCAATATCGGCGTAACCTGTCAGAATCAGACGAGTTGTTTCAGGCGAAAGCTCTTTTATGATGGACAGAAATTTTGCTCCGGTCATATCCGGCATCCGCTGATCCGAAATGACTACCGCAATTTCCTGTGAAGCGACAATCTTGAGTGCCTCGTGAACGTCGGTCGAACCGATTACCTCGAAGCCAGCACCTCGTAACAATCGCTTACATGCATTAACAATGTTGGGCTCATCATCAACAATTAGTACTTTTAATTTAGTCATGACAGCACTCCTGCAGGAGTAATAAAGACTTCTGAAATCATCTGTTGTAAACCAGGAAGATTGATCAAAGAATCCTTCCAGCCTGAGTCATCCTGACGGGTTGAAATTTTTGTTGAGGAAATATCGATATACCGGGTCTGATCGCCATTGCTGGCGGGGGGTTCTTGATCGAGCACAACAACTCGCTCTCCCTCAGAAAGAACTTGAAGGCCAAGGACCGAAATCACAAGTGTTGTAATGACTCGTACCGCATCATCCCGAACATCAATCGAAATTCGGTCTGACCAGTCTTCTGGAGAGATAATAGCCGCTTCTTCTGGAAGGAAGAATTTATCATCAATCGCCACCATACTGCGCCGGGTAGTATCAATCAGTTCCAACAACAAGGAGACAGGACAACCCGAGCGTAGTAGATTCTCAAAACAGTGAACCGAAATGAGATTCGATCCCCCGAAACCAGTTCCTGCGATCAGACTAATTGCATCGGCCGAAGAAATCAGATCGATGAACGACTTCTGGCCAGGAGCCATGTTGTGATGATTGGATACGGCATCGGCCAGTTCACGTGGAAACTGCCATTTGTCGCAGATCATCCGACCTAACTGAGCATGATCGATTCCAAAGCAAGCTGTTTCCAGTTCATGGAGCGGAACTTGTTCCCGTTGGTGTTGTTCGAGTACCTGCTGATATTCTTTCGGGAAATGGACCATGAAAATAAGTTTGCCAAAGTCATGGAGCAATGCCGATGTAAAAACCAGATCAGGATCGCCAATTCTCAGTCTGAGCGACAGTTCCCGGGCAATCAGAGCTGTGGATAAACTATGTTGCCACAACTGATGTCGTTCAAGCAGACTCAGTTCATCTGCGGCTTTTGACTGGGTATTTTCGATAGACGCAAATGCTGAAAAACCCATAGCCAGGTTACGCAGATGCGCGGCACCTAATACAATCACCGCGCGCGACACAGAAGTAACCTTGCCGCGCAGTCCATAGAAAGAACTGTTCGTAATCTTGAGTGTTTGTGATGAAAACGTTGGAGACTGACTGATCACCTCGGCGATTTCGTCAACCGTTGTGCTACTGTCTTCCAACAGTTCATTCAGCCGTGTAACTTCAGCAGGCAAGGGCGATATCGCCTGCACGGCTTTAATTATTTCATCTACTTTGCGGTCAGACATGAGATCGGCTCCAGCAATAACAGTCCACCACGAATAAAATGCTTGTTCTGCAGACCAAAAGAACGTACCCGGACCGGGACATCATTCACTGTAATCTGCCGGTCACACTCGGTTTCATTGTCTTGTTCTCCGGGCATGCTTAACGAACATTTTTCCAACATTTGTATCAGTTCAACAGGCAGCGCCTGATCAATCTCCATACCGATAGAAATCGGAAAACTTGTCGAGAGTAATTCGACTGCGGCGGGATTGATCATGGTAATGAAACGATCCACGCTGATTCCGATAACTGGCATCGGTAGCAGAGAAACAATATCCTGAACAAGTTCAAGTGAAGAGGTGCGGATTTCCATCAACTCTTCCAGTTGCTGGGCCAACACTTTCAACTCTTCATTTTGTTTATAGAGCGATTCGGTCAGAATCTTGTTCTGCTCCACCATCGCGTGCTGCTCAAGGCAAGAGCGCAGGTTTACCCGTAGCTCTTCTTCGATCCACGGTTTCGTGAGAAACCGGAAGATATTACCTTCATTGATCGAGGTCAGAATTGCTGCCGCATCGGCATAACCTGATAAGACAACTCGAATCGTATCCGGATAAAGCTTGCGGACCTGAGAAAGAAATTCTGTTCCGGTCATTTCAGGCATGCGTTGATCCGAGACGACGACTTGCACCTTGTGCTGCTTGAGCAGGCGCAGACCTTCTTCTCCGCTGCTGGCGGTGAGAATTTCATAATTCTCACGACGCAACATACGCTTCAATGAACGAAGTACGTTTTCTTCATCATCAACAAATAGAATTTTCTCCGTCATCCTTCTACTCCCTCTAACGGCAACTTGACCGTGAACGTCGTTCCTTTATCCACTTCACTTTCGACCTCAATAAAACCTTTGTGTTTCTGAATGATGCCGTAAGCAATGGAAAGTCCGAGACCCGTCCCTTTGCCGACCGGTTTGGTTGTGAAGAATGGAGTAAACAGATTAGGAATATGCTCCGGTTTGATTCCGTGACCATCGTCCTGAATCTTAACGATGACATATTTATCATCTGCTTCCGTCGTGACGACAATGGTTCCCCGCTCTTTAATGGCGTGAGCCGCGTTCACCAGCAGATTCATAAAGACATGATTCAACTGACCGGGATAACAACGGATTTGTGGAATCTTGCCGAAATCCTGAACCAGTTCGCAATTGTATTTGATTTCATTCCAGACAACCTTGATCGTCGCTTTGAGACATTCGTTAATATCCGCCTCTTTGGTTTCGGCTTCATCAACACGGGCAAAACTTTTCAGGTTCTGCACAATCTCTTTCACGCGAACAAGCCCGTCATTGGATTCTTTAATTAGCTCCTCAATGTCCTCCATGAGATAATTGTAGTCTTCCTCTTCCATGTAAGCTTCGATTTCGTCCAGCTTCTTTTTGAGCGAACTTTCATCCGAGCCTTTCAGCGATTCGATCACCTCTCCCTGCATTTCAATCACTTGTTTGAAGACCGCGATATAGTCTTCCAGTGTTGCAACATTACTTGTTACGAAACCAACCGGGTTATTGATCTCATGCGCAACCCCTGCGGCCAGTTGCCCCAGGGAAGCCATTTTCTCAGACTGGATCAACTGCGATTCGAGTTCACACCGTTTTGAAATATCGTGAGCGAACCCCGTAATAATGGAAGCCGCTTCGAGTTCCACGATATTCAGCGACAAGGCAATGGGAACCTCGCGGCCATCCTTGTTCAGAGCCGTGGTCTCGAAACTTCTCAGCGATTCGCTCAACCGACGTGATTCCTGGAACTGGCACAATGCCTCACTCACCTGTTCTCGATACCTTTCCGGTACGATCGTTTCGGTGATGTTCTTGCCAATAATCTCCTGGGCGCGGTAACCGAAAATTGTTTCCGCCGAAGCATTCCAGTCGATAATCGTCCCATATCCGTCAATCGAGACGAACGCTTCTGCTGCCGTGTTCAGAATGTGCCGGGTACGTTGCTCAAACTGAGTCAATTCCCCCTCCAGGTTGGCCAGGATCTGATTGGCGTGCACACGCTCCAACGCACTGTTGGCCGCCATCTGCAAACGCTCTTCCAACCGATCATCCTTGACGAGATAATCGCTCGCTCCATGTTTCATCACCTGGACAGCAATTTCTTCACTGCCAGCATCGGTGACAATAATAAACGGAATTTTCCGTCGAAATTCACTTTCCAGTTTTTGAACCAGCTCAAGTGCATTTCCCTCATCCAATTCATATTCGAGGATGAGCAAATCGACGGTTCTCTCCGAGAAATGCTTCCGAACCGCTGAGACCTGGGGACACAAAAGAACCTCCACCTGATTGCTATGCAACCAACTGTGAAATTTGTTCAATTGCTCTTTATTGTTATCCAGGATCAGAACGGTCGAAGATTTCTGAAGGCTGCGAGCGACCGGAGCTTCAGACTGATTAACCGAATCCAGAATTGTTGACATACTTACCCCACGGTAGGACGCGGTGGACTCCCGTATGCACGAGCAAAACAGGAGGCTGCGCCAGATTGACTGGTAAACCGGCAACGCTCCATCATACATGGGCTCCTTGGGGACTACTTTCCATTAGCTGTTTAATCGTGGCCAGCAATTCATCGTTATCAAAAGGCTTGGACATGACAGCATCGGCTCCTGCAATGGAGGCCTGCGCCAGATCCTCTTCTCCCAGTCCGGACAAAACCAGAATGCGTGTATCGCATAACTCTTTTGTCGCTCGAACAAAGGTCAACACATCAAACCCACTCAATCCCGGCATTTGCAGGTCCAGGGTCATGACTTTGGGCTGATATGTTTTCAGATAAGCCCCGGCACGAAAACCATCCGTTGCCACGACTGTTTCATATTTCGATCCATGCAATACCCGTTGAATACAACGAGCCATGCGAGGTTCATCTTCAACAATCAGGATTTTATTGTTGCTCGATTCTCCCAGTTCTTCCGGGATCGGCATTTCATGTTCTGCCAGAAAATCGAGAAAATCTTCGATACGAATCCGGTTGTCACCTCGTCCGGGTAACTTGTAGGCTTTCAAATCGCCTCGTTCAATCCAGCGTAATACGGTCCGAAAATGGACAGAACAATAGCGAGCCACTTCACCCGTGGTCAGAACAGCCTTACGTTTCATGGTTTACACTCCCAGTTGCAGAATCAAAAGATGAGAATCAAAGTTGGTATTCCCGGAAGATACCGGGGAGGGGATGCTTTGCTGGGGCTGCGTTACAAACCTAGTTCACAGGAATAAACTGTCAAACCGGTCTTATTCCGATCTCAAGTAATTTCTCGCTTTTATTCGCGAAAACATGATCTATGTTTTTGGTGTCCCTAATCATACCCCCTCTGTTTTACGACAGTTTTGACGAACACCCCATCGCACAATGTGCATAACCGGAATCTTCGTCACCTGAATATTTTTGAACTTTTTCGCTGAAAGTCGTGAATGGTTAAGGCTCATTTACCTCGAATTCTGTTTGTTGACGACGAACCTTTGTGGCTTTCTTCGTGGATGCGGAATCTAAAACGATCCCGAGTCCCTTACGAACTGGAGTTGGCCACCGATGCTGCGGAAGCATTGCAAATTTTGCGTGAGCAGGAGATAGATGTCCTGGTCACGGATTACCGCATGCCCGGAATCGATGGCGGACAACTGCTGGAGGAAGTCCAGCAAAATTACCCACATGTCATCTGTATCATGCTTTCAGGCACAACGGAAAACTTGAAGTCGGACCTCCGCCAACGGGGGGTCGAATTTCTCTCCAAAACGGAACAACCCGAGGTTCTGTACAAAGCCATCGAAAACGCACTCTCACTACGGCGGCTCTTCAATGAAGAAGCGATGCTCAAGCTGATGGAAGCCATCCGTTCCATTCCCGATCTGCCGGAAATGAACATCCAGATTCGCCCCAGTGACCACACCTCCGGAAACCCGCAAGGCTACGCCCAAATCACCTGCTCTCCCTTGTGTACCGAAGTTCGAGTCCCGCTGGGAAGAAATCGAGTAGTTCGCTCGAACTCCTGAAGAGTGTTTCCCAGAGAACTCTTTACCTAACCAGCCAGGG
>JAGQQC010000669.1 GCA_020426395.1 Planctomycetaceae bacterium | reverse complement strand
AACTTCTTCTTCATTACGATTCTGGTTGAACTCCGATTCACCCAGGATTCTACGACCAAGAAAATCGTGTAAGGGAACCTTATGAGGAAAAGAACTAATGACAGCGAGTAGTCGACTTGCTGAATTGTTCTTTTCAGATTTTTCAACAAACTCACTATAATCGATTAACATACAAGTCTACCTTACCGTTTATTGAATGAAATCTTGTAGGCCAAGCACTACCAGACACTCTTGTAGAGAATGACGCATCTCACATCAAATTTTATGAATGTTTTATTGTATGCACGACATCGCTTGGGTGCCACGGCTAGACTCGCTAGCCGTGGCACCCTGTTTTCGTGTGTTTCGTTTATTTCGTGGTTAATGAAAATTGAGATTTGGAGATCGTGGGAAATCGCTCTCGATGATAAGTCAGGCAGTGCCTGACCTACATATTCACTCCCCACCGCTTGATGAAATCCGCCCTGATAAGCTATCTTAACGCTTTGGCCTCCGGTGCGGGGGGTCGGCTTGTGTTTTAGCAGATATTCGCTTGATTGAGCGTACGAAAAAGGGATCGCAGGATGGGTTTGTTTACCGGGAAAAAAGGGCTCGTGTTGGGGATCGCTAACGATCATTCCATTGCCTGGGCGATTACGCAGAAGTTGCAGGAAGAAGGGGCCGAGATGGCCTTTACGCACCTGCCGGATAAGGAT